>JAEORY010000068.1 GCA_016840645.1 Candidatus Borrarchaeota archaeon
TATTAGGTCTTCGGTGAACCATATTCTAAATCCTCTTCGCCCGTCTGTTGCAATTGCATAATCGTTTTCAGAGAATCCCTTCTTGCCGGCAAGTTCGTGGATAGTTGCAGTAATTGGGAAGATTTCGGGTGTATCAGAGTTACCATGGTCAGTAGTCAAGATAAACAGAGTGTTGTCTCCCATCGAGAACAATAACTTACGTACCATTTCAACTGCATTGCGTAACACTTCTGCAGCTGTTAATGATTTTGTCCCATCAGTATGGATTGCCTTGTCTGGGCCACCGATTGTCCCAGTGATAACGCTTGGATTATATACGTTAATCAATTCTGCAACCTTTTTAGTGAGTACATCATCCATTTCACCGAATTTATCTACCCCTACATGTTCGCCTCCGAAGATACGCTCCCTGATTTTCTTGCGTCTTTCATTTAGTTCGTCAAATGGCTCTCTCTTCCCATTGTGATAGATTCCAGAAGGAATTGCAATCTGGTGGAATGGTGAATTAGATGTAGACAAAGACCCGTTTTCCTTAGTCATTCGCATGTATAACTGAAGGGTACGTTGACCTCCCTCATCGCCAGGATCTACGGTTTCTTTTGAAATCCCTCCTTCTGAAATTCCGCATCCCTTATTTCCGAATCCGAGCAAAGTGTGGCCTGCGTCCTTTAAATCATCAAAAACTGATCTATATTTCTTAAAAATGTCTAAAGGAGGGTTAATCACCTTCATTTGTTCGATATCGACAAATCTGTTGCCTACTAAATTCGTTTCAAACGGTGACAACCTATAACTAAAGGCAACGTGACCTGGTCTTGAAACTGAAAAAATATCTACAAGTGTGGGGACTTTAAACGCATTATCATCAATATAGTTAATAAACCCCCTATTAAGAGAACTAATTGCGGTTTCCCAGCAGTTAGTAGCTAATCCATCAATGATTACGTAGCACAGTTTCATCGCATTCACCAATATAAAAACAGCCTTGCTAAGTATTTATCCCTTTTGTCGATTACATAGAGGAAGATTAAGGGATAATATTCTCTTATCCGCGTAAACTGTGAAATGGGGCTGGTGTTCGTCCTCCTCTTTTAATAAGGATATCTGATCGATAAGGTTTTGTATTAAGAACTGGAGCTTTCCCCATCAAACCACCAAACTCTATCATTTCGCCACCAAAACTTTTAGGTACTGGAATAATTCTTACCCCTGCAGGTTTGTCATTTGCGATAGCTATCGCTATTTGATCTGCAATTATTGCCGAAATTGTTTCCTTACTTGTATCACCTGGAATCAGAACCATATCAATCCCTAGCGCACATACAGAACTCATGGCATGAAGCGTTGTTATATCAATTGCACCTCTTTTAGCAGCTTCACACATCCCTGCGTCTTCCATAACAGGAATAAACACACCAGATAGTCCACCTACGTAACTAGAGGCCATCGCTCCACCTTTCTTTAAAGCATCAGCAAGAATAGCTAGAGCAGCAATGCTTCCGTGAGCACCACATTCTTCTAATCCCATCGCCTGAATGATCTCAGCAACTGAGCCACCATTTGGATCTGGAGCAAGAGAAATATCAACAGCCCCGAATTCAATTCCTAGTGCTTTAGCAATTTGTCTGCCAATTAATTCGCCCACTCTTGTCACCTTAAATGTTGCTGCTTTGATTTCGTCAGCTAATTTTCCAATATCAGCTTCTTCGCCGATCTCTTGTATTGCTGCTTTGAGGACACCTGGTCCACTTATACCAATAACTACTGTAGCATCAGGACCACCTGGACTTGCAAATGCTCCAGGCATAAAAGGAGTGTCTTCCATAGCGTTTGCAAAGACTGTAAACTTTGCGCAGCCAATTCCATTAGGTGTTTCCTGAGCAACTTTGAGAACAATTTCACCCATTTTAGCAATTGCATCAAAATTTATACCAGCATTAGTTGTTGCCACGTTTACAAAACCGCAAACCGTATCAGTTTTACTCATCACTTCTGGCAGAGACTCAATAAGTATAGTATCTGCCTTCGTGAAACCTCTGTGAACAAAAGTAGAATAGCCTCCTACATAATCAACACCAGATTCCTTTGCAATTCTATCTAATGAGGATGCTATCTTAAAGGCAACACTAATACCCTCATTTATTTCTAAATCTTCAACCATCGGTCCTAATAACTGTGCGATAGGTGTAATAGCTAACCTCTTATTAACGATAGGAACCCCAAACCGTTCTTCAATTTGAGTAATTTCATCAATGAAGCGTTTTATGAAAGGGGGCATATTCGTTTCCATAAGTGATATGGTAACATCAGGATCATCGCGAGCATATTTTTGGATGTTCATTGCTAAAGTGGTTGCACGTATGTTCAAGTTTTCAAGCCAAAACATACGAACGGTATCTAAAATTTCACTTGGAGATAAAAGTAATGGCATATCTTTATACACTTCCTAAACGCGATTCATAAAATTGAAAACCTCTTCGTGAAGAGTAAAAATATGAACTCCTAATTCTTCACCTTTTTCTTTTAGTCTTTCTTTCAGTGCTTTTAGCGGCACAGTAGAATTGGACATATCGCCTAGCAAGATCATGCTGAAAAGATTTCTGTTCTTATAGTGTAAAATTGTACTGCTCATATCCTCAATATTAACCTCACATTCTGCTAGTACTTGGGATACACCAGCCACGATACCCGTTCGGTCACCGCCAATAACGGTAATAACAACTTTGTCTATTTCTTCTGAAGTATCATTATTTAGAGTTGTACTCATATTTTCTTCCTCCTGTTCTTGTTCTTTTAGTTCCTTTGTGTTTAGCTATAAAAAGAAGTACTACTGGGTCCTTATGCTCTATTTCAAAAGCACCACAGCACGGGATGCTAAATGAATCGGTATTCACATGTTTCTTTGGTGCATACGAAAAATAGTCTCTCACTCCACAGTTTGCTATGGAGTTCCTGTCTTTATCTAAATTCCTTGGTAGGGCATCCCAACCTCTCCAAAAATGAATTGAGATGTGTGTACGAAATAAGCTATATAAATCTTGCTCTTTTATGAATTCTGGATTAACTCTGACTAAAAACGCTATAACAAGATTAATAGCATCTTAATCAAGTAATCTTTGCTCACCACTGAGTTTTTGTATTTCTGTTATATTTTGTGATGCTTCGAGACAACCGAGGTATTTTCCACTAGAGTCCCTTAACGCGTAATATTCTATCATAATTTTTTGTTTCTCAACATTTGGTTCAATCGTGAGATCGATCCAGAAACGCGCTTTGTCCCTTTTTCCTTCTTTCATTTCACTTAAAATTCTTTCTACTTTATCAAGACTCTTTTTTGGATGACAATCACGAACATTTCTTCCAACAACGCCTTTGGGTCTCTTAAAAATTCGAGTTTCGTATTTATTCCATGCCAAAACCTCATCGTTCTCATCAAGAACTGAAAATTCAATAGGTATTGTTTCAAGAAGGGCTTCTAATACCTTTTCAGGCAATTTTCCAATCATTTTTATCTAACCTCCGCAAGAAGACTCCATCCGCCCGCCAGGGTGGGGTAATTGACCAGTCCTTCCACATTTTGTAAATCAGGATATATGATTCGGTCATATATATATGAATTCTTTGATATTAATAATGGAGCAAAGATGAAAATCTGTTAACCATGTTTTGCTAACTGATGAAATCTGCTAATTGAAAGAGAAGATCCCTCGCATCACTTGGTTTCAATTTTTCGAGTTTTTCTTTGGCCTCACGGATATATGATGCGAAAATCCATTGAAGATACTGTTTTTTTTCTAAATTAGTATCTAAGAGGGTTAAGAGTTCCGTTGAACTTTTCTCCCAGTCTGAGATATCATCTCGAATTTGATATGCAATGCCTAGTAGTCTAGCATAGTCGGATAGCACCTGGATTTCATCCTCCGTTGCACCACTAATGATAGCGCCAATTTTTGCTGAAGCCTCAAAAAGTGCAGCGGTTTTTTTGGATATAATGTCAAAATACTCATCTTCTTTTAACATCTGTTTGTTTTTGTAAGCCCTCAATTCTTTGAGTTCTCCTTCACACAACCTAGAAGTCGCTAGTGCCAGTGTCCTTGTAACTCTTGGATTCGAATAGTGAGCAGTTATATCAAGAACCATCGAGAGAATGAAATCTGCACTCAAAAGAGCCATCTCATGTCCATATAAAGCATGAAATGCCGCATTTTCTCTTCTTAAAGAATCCCTGTCAATTATATCGTCATGTATAAGTGATTCTAAGTGGATAAGTTCCACTGCAACAGCCGCTGGAAATGGATCCACTCCTTGTCCATTCATACATTCAAACGAGAGAACCAACAAAATAGGTCGTAAACGCTTCCCTCCTTTTATCGCGTTTGTGAGACACTTGTAACATATGGAGTCCTTACGCTTATTTAACTCACCTAATATGGCATTATCAACTTTGATACGATAATCATTAATCCTTGCTGGAAGAATATCTGAAGTGACGTTTTCTACAAATTCATCCATTTATCTCACCATTGAGTTTAACCGAAATAATTATTTTAATAGATAAACTTAATGAGTTTTTGTGGGAACTACATTTAATTTTTCGTCCTCATTGGACGCGTGGATAAAGCAAGAGGGATCTTCAGCCAAATAATCTCCTGTAGTTGTCCAAGCCCGTCCTCTGCAGCCTCCACACAATTTCCTATACTGACAATCACTACAACGTCCTTTAAGACGTTTTTCACGTTCTCTTAGGTCCTTGAGAACTGGAGAAGTTGTCCAGATAGTCGAGAAGGGTGTCTGGCGCACGTTGCCACAACTTACCTCGACGAATGGACATGGCCAAACCGCACCGTTAGGCTTTATATAGACAAATCCGCGTCCTGCTGAACAACCGTGAAAAACTGTTTCGGCTAGCCGAAGAAAAGCGCCGTTAGTGATACCATTTTGTTTCAATAGAAAAGGCCAATATTGAGGCCCCGCTACGGGCTCCATAATGGCTTTGGTGGTACGTTGAGCCTTCGCCATAAAGCGAATCAATCTTTCATTAGCACTTAAATCTAAAGCCACTTCTTGAATACCCCGACCACGTCCTACAGGGACTAATTGGTACATTAAGAGGATTCCTGTCCCCAATTCGTCAACGAGAGTCATTAACTGCTTCATTTGGCCTATATTGTATTCCATTGCAGTGATATTGATATGCAAGAGGATGCCTGCCCTTCGTAGAGCACGCATTCCCTGTAACGCTGCTTCAAAGGCGCCTGGCGATCCACGTACGGTGTCGTGAGTTGTTGCATCGAATCCATCTAAACTCACAGCGGCAATTACTACGCCATAGCGGCGTAGGCGTTGCGCTACTTTGTCGTCAATAAGGGTGGCATTGGTTGCCATAGTATTGGTGAAACCTAAAGCTTGAGAATAGGCTAATAATTCGAAGAGATCATGGCGCACTAGTGGTTCGCCACCTGTGAATGCCATCATGCGAAACTCTCTTATATCTGCCAATTGATTCAAGAGACGCTTAGCCTCATTGGTAGTTAACTCATCGACTGCAGGCTTTCCACCAGAAGTGTGACAGTGGATGCAGTTCAGATTGCAGGCGGTAGTCATCTCCCAGACTGGGTGAGATGGGAAGCCAATACACCCCATGCCTCGTGACCCCGCTGCACCGGGGAGGCACTTGAAAGCATAAGTGAGAAGCCATCGCGGTAATTCTCGCCAACGTGATAATGCACCTACATAGAACAAACTCATCGCTTGTCTAAGAATTAAGCTAGGTGGCCACCAATAAGGGCGCACCTTGCGCTTAGGTTGTTTTCCCCAATCAGGCAGCCATTTTTTCATGTAATCAACTCACAAAGGCAAGAATGTAGACTGCTGTAGTGCCTAAATTCACCAATAAATTGGCAGCACAGAGTTTTTCTAGGACAATTCGGTCTTTCCAGTACCCACGCATCATTAGAGCAACTAGAGTTATGGAAAGGATTAAAATGGGAAGATAAAACCACAGGGTTTTTATGGGCACACCTTGGTACAGAGACAATAGCATTGCCGACCAACTCCCTAGGCTAGTGAGACCATATATATAAGAAGTGCGTTTTCGTCCCAGACGTACCACTAGGTTAGTTTTTCCTGCTGTCAAATCGGCAGTATAATCTGGAAATTCGTTAAGTAAGATTACATTGAAGATAGTGAAACCAATAGGAACTGAAACCCAATGGATTAGTTGTACTATCTTCCCAATTTGGAGATAATAACTTACTGCAACTGGCAACCAGCCGTAGCAGAAAGCAATCCATAATTCGCCCCAACCTCGGCTTACCCATCTTAATGGACGTGTAGAATAGAAAAATCCTCCCAATATACCTAGAATTCCAAAAGGGATAGTCCATGGTCCTGTATTGTAACCAAATTGGAGAATTAGACCTATTCCGATAGCTAAAATTGCACTGATCAGCGATGCTCGAAGAGCAATATGACGGGGAAGAATGCCACGTTGTAATACTTGAGAGCCTCCAGCGAATTTACTGGGACTATTACGGGCGGAAAGGGTATCTTCCTCAAAGTCCCAGTATTCTCCTGCGTAATAAGTGGCTAACATGATGAGTACTACACCTAGAGTTCCCCATGCGAAGATATCCCATCGAAAAACTCCTTCAAGACGCCAAGACATTATTCCCCCTAGAATAAACGGCAACACTCCCACGGAATGAAACGGGGGGCGAGAGAGTTCCAGCAAAGCACGTAATTTCTCTCTTATTCTTATCATCCTTTCATACCTGTCAAACACATATTCGTAAAAGTCATGCGCTTCTTTGTTTATATAATCTCTTGATCGCAAACAGTAACTTAAACTGAATTTAGAACTCATTTTGATTTGATGAATGGTTAGCCTTTTGCCAAGAAATAGTAGCCATTACCTCCATAAAGAGGCGGGCGCATAATTGAGCAGATGATCCCGTTTTTGTATCATATTGCGGACCTAGGCAACAAATATCAAAGCCTTTGATCAATTTGTGCTTGCCAATTTGTCGAATTGCAGATATGATTTCTCTAGAGGTCAAACCACCAGGTTCAGGATATTTTTGAGCGGGGCAGAATGCAGGATCTACAACGTCGATATCTAGTGAAACGTAAAGCGCGTCTGTATTCTCCACGACCTTAAGAGATTTCTTAATGATTTTTTGTATCCCTTCTTGCCATATATCAGCCATGGTGAAGTATTGTATCCCCAGTTTTTCGGCAACGAATCGCTCGTGAAGTTGGTTGCGTAAACCTCGAATACCAATGGAGCAAAAACTCTCTGGATTAACTTCAGGAAATTCAAAAAGCGGTCCCCATTGAGACGCTGCTGAGATTTCCTTTTCATAATAAAGATCAAAATGAGAATCGAAGGAAATTATTCCAATATTTCCTGTAAAATTGTTAATAAGACTGCGTATACATGGATAAGGTATGGTATGGTCGCCACCTGATACTAATGGAATTGCACCGGCTTCATAAATCTCTGATATTTTGCGGATAGAGTTTTCTATTGAAGTTTCAGGATTTTTAACGTCTACTTCAATATCGCCATAATCTACCGCTTTAATATGATTAAAAATGATGAAATCTCTGCTCAACTCAGGGAAATATCCCCAATTGTGGTTAATCGAGTAGAATAGCGAATATTTTCGAATAGCTTCTGGTGCTTTATCTGCACCTGTTCGGTAGTAACCTCCAACTTCTGGCGGTGCCGGTGCTGCCGTTTCTGGTAATGTAGTCCAAGGATCTAGATATTTTAATCCCTCCCATGGTAGTCCTACAAAAGCAACATCGACTCCCACAAGATCTTCTTTCTTCTTAGCATATGGCAATTCCATGAATGTTGGAATATCTCCATAAAGAATGGCTTTAAGTCGTCGTTCAATTCGCTGAGGTATTATCTTTTTTGATTCATAAGCTTCATTCCACACTTTATCAAGTTTTTTACGACGATGAGCAGTTTCTTTTTCTTTAGACAAAATATTTTCCTCCAATTTGAATAGTAGAGTTATTTCGCTTCGTTGGATTACAACTCAATGTAATAGTTTTTCATACAGCAACAACTGTGCAAACAAACTTATAATTTGAAATTGCTAAATCCTTCCCTATTATGAGTATACGTAATTATAATTTTTCACTCCTCTCTATATAGATTCAAAAAAAAGAGATGGTGCACAAAAGATGGATCTAGATGATGCATTTATCGAATTAATAGATAGAGCAGACACGGCATTAGAAAATGAAAGCGAAATAAATGCGAGGAAATACGGACTTGATCTAATCAATAAAGAAAAATATAAAGCTCTCCAGAAGATTCCTGATTCTGAACTGAAAGAGCAACTTCGTCAAGCTAAGGAGACCTGGATCGACAGGCTAGACGAACTTGTTCAAATAGCGAAAGAAGGTTTAGAGGCTGTTGGCTGTAAAGTCTTTTTCGCAAAAACACCTCAAGATGCGCTCAAATATATTGGCGAAGTCGTAGGCGAAGGAAAGTTGGTCGTAAAATCAAAAACAAACGCAGGGTCCGAAATCGGTCTCGTAAAATATTTGGAATCACGCGAGAACGAGGTAATAGAAACAGATCTAGGGGACAGAATAGTTCAAATGAGGGGTGAAAGAGGAACACATCCCATAGCCCCGGCGATTCACTGCTGTCGGGCAGATATCGCCGAACTATTTGGACTCCCAACGGCAGCGTCTATTGATGAGATAATAACTAAGGCTCGAGGAGAAGTTCGTGATTTCGTTTTTAAGGCGGATGTAGGTATCTCTGGCTGTAATGCATTAGCTGCCAAGGAAGGAGCTATATTTCTTGTAGAAAACGAGGGAAATATTCGGTACGTATCGAATGCTCCCCCAGTTCACATTTCTATCTGTCCTTTAAATAAAATAGTACCTGATGTTGAAACTGCTTTCACTCAAATTCGATTACTCTCAGTCTATGCTGCTGGTCAAGTTACCCCAGTCTACTTATCTATGATCAGTGGTCCAAGCAAAACAGGCGATATTGAATTCGATGTTAGGGAAGGTATGCACGGTCCAAAAGAAGTTCACGTTATTCTGGTAGATAATAATCGAATTGAAGCAAGTAAAGGACCTCTAAAAGAATCCATCTTCTGCATTGGATGTGGCTCTTGCATTAATGAATGCCCCGCCTATGATAATTTAGGTCTCGCGTTTGGTGGACCTACATATGTAGGACCAATCGGAATTGTGCATACTGCTATTCAAAACGGATTAGAAACCACTTTAGAATCTGGGTTGAATTTCTGTACGATGTGTAAAAGATGTGGGGATATATGTCCAGTAGATATTCCCATACCTGATCTACTTAAATATTTACGTGATCTCGCAACTGAAAAGGGATTGCTTTTGCCGCCTTTTGCTGAGATTGAAAAGAGAATAAAGGAATTTGGAAATCCATTTGGCATTCAAGAACAAGCGTATTCTTCCGATGAGAGGTGAATTTTTTGGCGAAAATCCTTTTATTTCATGGATGTATGAACCGATTTGTGACTCCTCAGATTTCTAAAGCGACTATCAGGCTTTTAAAGGATGCAAATGTCGATTTTGAAAGTCTTGATAGAGAGTTATGTTGCGGTTTTGTACTTTACGAAAATGGTCAGCATGCAGCAACAGTAGAAGTAATGAAGAAAAATCGGGAGATTTTTTCCAAGCATGACATTGATACTATCCTCACAAGTTGCCCAACATGCGCCTACATCTTCAAGGTTCACTATCCCGAAATCTTGCCTGATTGGAATTATCACGTTGTCCACGTGACGGAATTTCTAGCGAAACTAATAGAAGAGAAAAAACTAGACATTGATAGAAAAGCGGATGTCAATGTTACTTTCCATGATCCTTGTCATCTTACACGAGGACTTAAGGTTACTGAAGAGCCTAGAAAAGTTTTAAATGCGATTCCTGGTATGAAACTTGTTGAAATGGAGCATTCATGTGAAGCATCAAAGTGTTGCGGAGCAGGAAGTGGAATGCGTCTCACCTTTAGCAGCGTAGCACAAGCATTGGCAGAAAGCAGGGTCGAAGAAGCTGAAAAAACAGGTGCTACTGTCCTCGTTACTTCGTGTCCAACATGTTTCCTTCATCTCAAAGAAAATGCCAAGAATATCAAAGTAATTGACATTTCGGAAGCAATTGTCGATTAAACAAACTTTGCTTGTATTCTCGACATCTAATCTTTTAGAGTTGAAATACATCGAAAATGTGCACTCAATGTATTTGTTATAGCGAGGTGTGGATATGATTGTCAAGCAAAAAGATAAACCTGTTAAAAGTGCGTATGATGTAGAATTTAAGGCACTTGCGACTGGCGATAGAATAATGTGTACCATTATGAGATTCAAAAAGGGCGGCAAAGTTCCAAAGCATAAACACCCCGCTGAACAGGTCGGATACATTGTAAAAGGGAAGTTTAAACTTTGGATTAATGATGAGGAGATTGGGGTGTTAGAACCCGGAGATAGTTATATGAGTGAACTACTCCACCCTTTCGGATGGTGCTTCCTGCGAGTCCTCCCAACCCTTGCGGGAAACTTTCGTTTTACGATCGGCTGTGTGTCGCAGATCATCCCGATGGGGATGGCCCGTCCACCTGGCATTCTGTGATAGCAACCCTCAGGTTTCAAAACCACAGCATACAGATTCGCCAAATGCTATTGTCCTTTTACCTTCGCGGTTATTCGCGCGGGTTAGCAACTGTACGAACCCTAGTTCCACAGGGACTCCAACTTCAGTATTCCTATCGAGAGTCTTGTATCCCTGCTTTCCTCCCGATATTCATCACTACTCTTCTGTGCAAGACACTATATAAAGCTGGCGGCTTTCATCTCTTCCTGTCGGAAGGGGACTTCCCGCCGATAATGTTAAAAGTAGTGAATTTCATTCGATGGAAATGCTAGAAGATTCAGAATGGGTAGATATGTTTTCTCCACCACGAGAAGAGTATATGATAAATAAACTACCCTTATTTTTGAAATACGCGTTTAAACGCTTTGGAGTTTATACCTTTTGAAAGACATAAAAAATTGCTTTTTTCTTCAGTTTATACCTTGCTTTTGAAGGAGATCTTTGACTATTTTCATTCACCATTTCGAGTGTAATGGAATCCCCTTTGGTTGTTATGAAAAAACTATGTATGCTTTGTTGTGATTCAAGATATTCATTAGCCGTTTTAAAAACTCCGATCAGGTGGAATTTAGGCTCTACATAAGCCATACTGGCGTCATAGTGTTCATTGTCGACGAAAAGCAATCCACTTTTTTTCAGATATGAACCACAAGGTTGGGAGACGAAGCCACTACTTAAGGAAATTAATAGGTCGAAGCTCGCTTTATCTTCACCGAATTGCGCTCTATAATCTGATTGATGGACCTTGATCTTTGATTTACCTTTATATTCTTTATGGTTTTCAATATATTTCAATAGGTCTGAGTCATGGAATATTTTTTCCATCTTGGAGAACAAATCAACATACACTACATGTGAGAAAACCAGTGAAGGTGTCATATGAATCCAGCTTCCTGGATATAGGATACGTTTGGGGGAAAACTTGTTATTGATAAGACGGAATGCTTGGAGATGCCAATCATTAGTACCGTTATAATATGAGAGATAGTCATTGAGAGCCTTTGAAGTCATATTTTGAATATAAAGGGTTGAATTTATTTATTTAACCTAATCTACAAATCCATTATTTCGCCCCTCTCAAAAGTAGTCTACTATCAATGTGCAACGCGGAACGCATCCTTTTTTATGCGCTTTAGTAAATAATTTCAAAGTGATGATTTTATGATTATCAAACAGGGGGATAAAGCCATAAAGAAAGACTTAGACGGATTAAAGTCTGCTATAGACAAAAGATTTCCCAAAGAGTTCTCAAAGCCCTTAACTGAGATATTATATCCGTTAGCAAAAAACAGAATAATTTCTTACGATAAAATACAACTAGAGAAGGAACAAAAGGATGAACTTCTATTTTTGGCGTATAACGAGCGCCTATTACTTCCAGTTGCGCTAAAAACGTTAGCGTGGAATTCTAGACCCCTAACTTTAAGGTCGGGGGAACGGTATGAAATGCCTCCTGCAATTCAATATCTAATTAGACATGCCAAAAAAACGGGAGAATGGGATCCTGAGTATGCTGTGAGAAATTATCTTGAAGCTATTGGTGAGTCTAACGTCGAGATACTTCTCACATTTTTCCAAGAAATGAAGAGACAGGTAAGCCGTTCAAAAACGTTATCTAAAACCAAAAAGATTACACCTGTCCTTTTAAAAAGATGCCTAAGAAATATCCACGCAACACAACTAGTCACAAAATTGGAGTTAGGGAAAACAATAGCTAAATTAAAGGGAGGAGGCCTAATTAGTCCCTTTCTCCTTAAAATTCCAGAAAAAGGTCCATGTTATGAAATAAATCCCTCTCTTTTCTTTGACTGCTAGGGAACAAAGAGATGTGGGAACTTTCTCGTATAAGAGCATAAATTTGTATGAAAAGAAAAAGAAAGAATGGGAAATACTCCCAGTGATAAAAACTATTCCTCATTAAGTCCGAGTGCTTCAGCGATGATCTCAG
>JAEORY010000723.1 GCA_016840645.1 Candidatus Borrarchaeota archaeon
CATGGGCATTTCCAAAATTCAACGATACTACCCTTTGATGGTCTACCGAAATAAGGTAAGGGGTGCTTGCGGTTAGGAGGGTATCATCAGTTAACGTTTTCAGTCGTCTTTCGCTGCGAAGCCCTCTGCTCATAGGCATCACGCTCCACATCTATAGAATGCAACTATTTAAAACGTAATTTTTCGATGACAGTTCTCTATATAAAAGCTTATTCCACCTTTTTATCATAATCAAATTTTTCTAAAATTTAACTTATTGGAAATAATTCTTTATACTATCTCATGATTTTACCGATTATTGGTGTATCCTTTCTGGTTAAGGGAGGGGAACGGTGGATTCCCATTCAATTATCTACCCCTAAATTACACACAGAAGAGGTCAATGATGGGAAAAAGAGTGAGCAAAGCAGTAGATCTAGCATTAGAGTTACATAAGAGATACGGTATGCCCCTGGATAAGGCTGCTGAAGTTGCTTTAGTCTCTCTATTAGAGAAAAAACAAAAGAAGCGTGCAAAATTAGCAAAGCATGTTGAACACAATCTTTCATTATTGCGTTTAGGAGAGAGTTTCAAGGCCATGTAATCTTCCTCCTAACAGAACAGTAGTCATATGACTGACTACTCTGTCACTACTTTTACATGGGATAGCCCCTCTTCTGAGGGGCATTTTTATTCGGACATCATTAATATCATTAAGAAATGGACCCATGTCAGAAATTAATAAGTGCGATACACTACATTATACGGGGTACACATCGCACCCCTTATCTCTAACCCCTAACCACAACACCCGCGCTTATAGGTTAGGGGTTATTGTATCACTGAGACGTGCGACAATGCCCTTTATCAAAATCTACCGTTATAGTTCATCGATACCCCCTTTTGAGCGTACAAAGGATATTCCTTTTTTTACATTTGAAACAAGTTATTGGAGGGCACGTCACAAACCGCATCGTGGGTTAGTCAGCTGGAGTGTATGGTTGGGCAGAGAGATTATACTCTAATCAAAGCTTACTTCAAAGGTAGCAACCTTCTTGAGCAAGAATCCCTCGTCCGCAAAAGAAGAAAGGAAAAGGGCATATGCTTTCTCAGCGTAATGCTCTGAAAGATTGAGAAATAGATCGAGTCGACCATCGGTATCCAGATCACCTGCCCAGAGAATATTGTAACTGTTTTGGGTTGTCTCCCACCCTGGATTATTAATCCGTGCTATGGTTTGATACTTACGCAACTCAGAGTCCCACAGACGAAGTCCGTAGCTTAGAATTTGACCTTCATCATTGGTAGAGCCAAATCCCATAAGGTTGTAATGCCTCTTTTCGAGACTCAAAGAAAGATCCTGAGCAGGATACAGGAAAAGGTTATCGTGTAATAACGTATTGATAGGTCCGGATCGGAAACAATTTGATCCTTTCACAAGAAAGATGGGATGTCCCATACGTTCAACAGTTACCGTCACACCCCCCGGTTCATCTCCTTCATCAAATGGTGTTGATATCTTCTCTACCGTAATTTTTGTGTGGTATAGTTTGTAGCCTTTTGTCGATCTGAACAATCCAAACCAGTTTTCCCCGGATTCATAATGAACCTGCTCAGCAAAAAACTGACCTACTTTTAAAAGGTGTACTTCATCTGCAAAACAATAAGATGAAATGAGAACGAACAACAAAAGGAGTGTAAGAAAGACTATAACTTTCATTAACAGCACGTGGTCTTTACAAAGTATTCATTTGAGACTCGATATAATTCTTTCCTCTCACTGAACCTTCATCCGCATTTGCCACTAATAACTCAAGAGCAAGATATCCTTCATATCCTATCTCCCTTAAGCTTTTCAGCACTCCCTTCCAATACACAGTACCATCACCTGGAACAGAATGCTCATCAGATATACCCGCGTTATCATGAATATGACAATGAACAATTGCCTCACTCAGAGCAGCAATCGCACAAATTGGATCATCTGTCGCCATCATATTTGCATGTCCAACTTCCAATAGTGCTCTGCAATTAGGATGATTGACTTCCTCTAGCATATGCAATATATCTTGCGAAGTTCGAACTACGTTATTTTCTTCACCCTCCAATGCCAAGATGATTCCATACCTACTTGCATATTCTGCACATATTTTTAAACTTTGTTTCGCATAATCCCAACTTTTTCTAAACGGGATATCTTGAATCAACGGCATTCCAGTAATGACTTGCACAATATTCGTCCCAAGTGTGTTTGCTAATTCTATGCATGCCTTTACATGCTCTATAGTATCCTCTCTACATCTCTTGTTTGATGCTGAAAGATGCCATTGTGGATGGCCATCAAAGGCAGTTATTGCCGAAACCTTAAGCTTCAGACGCTTCAACAATTTTCTTATCGATTCAATGTCTTCATAATCAGCAGGTAAAAAGTGAGGACGTGTTGCCATGATATCAACAGCCTCGAAACCTAAATTAGCAATTCGTCTCAATGTTCCTTCTATGGTGAGGAATCTATACCCATACGTGCTACAACTCACTATCATTTCATTCCTCCA
>JAEORY010000724.1 GCA_016840645.1 Candidatus Borrarchaeota archaeon
GCTTTTTCCTTTTAAAATTTGAGCTATCTTAGAGGGAGAAAGATAGGAGGGAGCACTTATCAACACATGAATATGATCTGGCCTAACATGACCCTTAACGATAGTAATTTCCTTTTCTGCAGCAATTTGCTTTAGCAAAGACCTCAGTCTCAATCCCATATCCCCTTTTAGTATTTTATAACTGTACTTCGTTCTCCATACAAAATGATATTTTAAGTCGAGAACCGTATGAGCCCCCTTTTTATACCTCTCACGATTAAGCATGGCACATTTCCTCCATGCCTATCTATTATATCAATGATTCCGCCTAAAGGCGAAGGTTTATACCCGGCCCAATGGAAATCAATAGAAAGAACCGGATTGAGAGGGCGTCTGTCAGGCGACATGATAAAGTGACCCCTTTGCGACACTAAAAACTGACCCCCTCCGCCAGAAAATACGTGAGGTAAATTTTATGAAAGTATATGAAGGTCTTCTCACTAATAATAAGCGAGAGGAAATGATGTATAATCCCGAGGAAGTTGATAAAATTTTGGCATTACACCAACAAGGATGGGGCTCAAAGAGAATTGCTAAGGAGATGAAAATCTCAAGGAATACGGTAAGGAAATATATTAATCAAAAAGGATGGAAACCATACAAAACCCCTATTCGGTCATCCACCTTAAAAAATATTGAAGAATGGATAGAAAAACGTTTCTATCTCCACAGGGGAAATTCTGCTGTAATACAAGAGGAGCTCGAAAAGACCCATAGGATCAAGGTTTCTTTGAGGACAGTAGAACGAGCAACCGAAAAGTTTCGCAAGAGTCTAAAAGCAAAAGCATTAGCAACAGTTCGATTTGAAACCCCACCAGGCAAACAGTTGCAGATTGATTTTGGGACGATTCAAGTAATGATCGATGGAGAAAAGAGAAAAGTGCATCTTTTTGTTGCAACCCTGGGTTATTCGAGGCGCATTTACGTAGCCGCGTTCCCTCATGAGAGACAAAGTTCTTGGTTTAAAGGACTTGAAGATTCTTTTTATCACTTTGGAGGAATGCCGAAAGACGTTTTAATAGATAATGCCAGGCCGTTGGTAGACAAAAACAATCCTCAAACAAGAGAGGTTGTTTTTAATAATCGATTTAAAGCTTTTGCTCAGTATTGGGGATTTAATCCAAAAGCCTGTGCTCCTTATCGAGCTCGAACCAAAGGAAAGGATGAAAGAGCAGTAGGTTATGTAAAAAGAAACGCAATTGCTGGGAGAGAATTTTCAAGCTGGGAAGCATTTCATAGCCATTTAGAATTATGGATGAGAAACACTGCTGATGAAAGGATTCACGGGAGCACTAAAGAAAAACCGATCATCCGTTTTGAGCGAGAAGAAGCGAGAGCATTAACTCCATTAAATGGGCGGCCTCCTTTTGTACAGCAAAGAGAGGTAATAAGAAAAGTCCAATCCGATTCATGCGTTGAAGTTGATACAAATCGATATAGCGTTCCTTGGGAATGGATCAAGCAAATAGTTACAATACAAGTCCATAACGGATCAGTGCTTATCAGCCAAGGAGGCCAAGAAATAGCTTGTCACAAAGAGCAGTCAGGATCGAATCAAACAGTAATAGATCATGCGCATCTCAAAGGGATTATTGGGGCAGCACCGAATCAGGAGTTCACATCATCACTGGAAAGACCTTTAAGTGAATACGAAACTATTGTAGGTGGGGGATGGTAATGACAACAATATATCAAGACCGCCTTGAACATCTTCTTACAAGGCTAAAATTAACAGCTATACGAGAGCGTCTCAATAATTTGCTTGACGAAGTCAGTCGTAAAGAAATGAATTTTCATGAAGCCTTATCTTATTTTTGTGAACAAGAAGTAGCTCATAAAGATGAGAGGCGTATCAGCATGGGAATGAGTATTGCTAAATTTCCTTTTACAAGAGATTTAGATAATTTTGATTTTAAAGCTCAGCCATCATTAGATCCTAAACAGATCCACGAATTAGCAACATGCCGATGGGTAGGCAATGGCGATGCCCTACTATTACTTGGCCCTCCTGGAGTAGGGAAGACGCATTTGGCAGTAGCGTTAGGACGAGAAGCAATAAAAAAGGGTTATTCAGTTTGTTTTTTAACAGCAACTGGTTTACTCACCCAGCTTTCGAATGCTCATAGAGAAGGTCGTTTTGATGAAAAGCTCATTCAGCTGAGCAAACCAAAACTTCTTATAATAGATGAGCTCGGATATCTTCCTTTTGAGAGAAATGCAGCTAATCTCTTTTTTCAACTTATTTCTAAACGTTATGAAAAAGGGAGCATACTCGCCACAAGTAACAGAGCGATAGGTGAATGGGGCATGGTCTTTGGGGATGCTATAATGGCAACAGCAATTTTAGATCGGTTGTTACACCATAGTCATGTCATAACAATTCGAGGAGAAAGTTATCGTTTAAAAGAGAAAAGAAAATCGGGGTTAATTAATCCCGAAATATTTGAAAAAAAGAATTCAGACTTACAGGTCTGAAAAGTAGACTGTGGATTTG
>JAEORY010000725.1 GCA_016840645.1 Candidatus Borrarchaeota archaeon
TTCTTTCGACGATCTCGGTTTAACTAAATAGCCATTTTTTCCATCCTCGACTAACTCAGTGTTACCGCCAACAGGTGTTGTAATAACAGGTTTCCCACAAGCCATTGCTTCCAAAATAGTATTAGACAGTCCTTCTGTAAGTGTGGGGAGGACAAAAATATCTAAAGCGGAGTAAACGTTAGGCAGTTCTTCTTTCGGAATAAATCCTGTAAATATGGTGTTAAAGTTTTTGTTTTTCCTTGCTAGGAGTTCCAATTCTTTCCTTTGGGGTCCATCCCCTACAATTAGTATCTTCACATGATCCATTTTTTTATTTATTAATCTCAAAGCCTCAAATAAGTACTTTACGCCTTTGAGGGGGACAAGTCTTCCTACAAATCCAATTACCTCATCATCTTCATGGATTCCAAATTTTGTTCTAATCTTAGATCCTTCCTTATTTGGAGCAAATATGACTGGGTCAATACTATTTGGAATAACTCTGATTTTGGATGGTGAGGCACCAAGCCATAAAGCACGCGTCACTAATCTTTTTGCAAGTGGTATTATTAATGATGCTTGCTTAACGACGAACCTACTAATTGTAGACTCATACATCTTAAAAACAATGTCCACAAACTTTCGATCAAATGTCTGTGTCATGCCTAATACTGAAAGGATGTATGGAAACTCCTGTATCTTTGAAACAATAGCAGCCGAGAGACTACTTAAATAATGAATTGTATGAACATGAAGTATTTCAATATTAAAATGTTTAATGTATCTAGAGATTTCAGATACCATAAATGTTGCAGCATAGGGTAGATTGGGCATGTAAATTAAGGGTTTTTTTCTAAAAACCTTTACACCATCAAATTCTTCATAGGCCGTTGAATTCCTCACTTTAGAACAGATGACATACACATTGTGACCGCGTTTGGCAAGTTCGAGAGATAGCCTCATACCGAAATAATTACCGCCTGGAGGTTCATAGAAGTGAGGAGTAACCATAAGAATGTTCATTGTACTTTTTTCCCTCAATAGAATGTTAAACGTGAGTTTCATAACTTGAATAATTATCTCATCATTTTGTTGCTAACTGCCTCAACGTTTAGATTATTTGATTCTGTTATCTCCGAGAAAATATGGTTTGAGGTTTCATAATTTCAGCCATTAAACTATAAGGATTATCAAAATCTTTTTATATATTTCATAAAATATCAGATCTAACATAAGTTCTTAACTAGATCGCGGTATATTTTAAGTAATTTTGATCTCCAAGTCAACTACCCCTCCCTTTCGGAAGGGGCTTGAAAAAGTTCCTGTAGAGGGGTAGGAGATTAGCCTGAGTGATGTCTCCTCGAAGGTGGAGGTAGATGAACTACGTTCGGGGCTGAGTGTCTGAAAATCACCGTGGAATGCTCCTCAAGTTCCACGCTCTGAAAGACATGGTGGACGAAACAGGTCGTTATCCCGAGACCTGCAACATCATCATGTCCTGTGCCTGCCCCAAAATTGGCGATGAGGACCTACCCGCGGATGCGGGGCTGACCTTTACAGGTCGTAAAATATAGTTTCGGGCACATACCCCTGTGCTCGCAGCAAGGGTATGTGTCCATCCACCTTACACCTTACAAAAAACTAAACCGCAATACAGCTCCACCCTGACGGATGGAGTCTTCTTGCGGAGGTTAGATAAAAATTGCCCCATGTAATGATTCGATGATTCTTATGGTCATAGAGAACCTTCATGATTTTCTTACAACTGTCATAAGTGCTCATATCATTTACAGATATCGATTTATCGAACTTTTCGCACTTGGTGTTCTATTAATCATATTTGCTCTTAGATCTGGGTCTTTTTCTGGTTTTTCGAAATCTATTTCTTTGTCAAATATAGAGAACAAAAGAAAACTTATCGTAGTTTCTATAAGTTTGATTGCACCCATATCTATAATTTATATTCTTATGAGAACTTTCCAGTCTTCTCCGTTTTTATCGATGGTTGTACTTTCTCTTGGCGTGCCCTTTATTTCTGTCTTTGGAATTAAAGGTATGTCAGAATTGATTGAAAAAGATACTCAAACAACTGCTGTGTTTCATAAACGAATAGAAAAAAAACGACTATTTCTCATGCTTTTGTGGATAATCTTATTGAGTTTCCTTATTAGATTTTATTTTACATACATTCGATATTATCCACGAACGGGAAGTTGGGATACTCCGCGATATTTCAGAAGAATGATACTCTCTTCGAGTGCCTGGGAACAAAACTTACCAAGAAATCCCTTCTACATTCTTTATATTTTCCTTGTATCAAACGGACTGGATTTGATAATAATGCCTCGTTTAGTGATCCCATTAATTTATTCACTTTCGATCATTCCTTTCTATCTCTTGACAACTGAGATAACTAATAATGAAAAAACAGGCATTTTAAGTTCATTTCTTTTTGCGATGTGTGCAGAATCAATTAGACTTATTGGCGATCTATATCGAAATGTTTTTGGCATATATTTCTTAATTTGGAGTCTCTTTTTTACGAT
>JAEORY010000726.1 GCA_016840645.1 Candidatus Borrarchaeota archaeon
AAGCTATGAGGCGGCACATGGTTATGCGAAATCCGCAGATCCGGACGGATTGCATATTGTTATGAGAATGAAGGTTAGTCCTAAATCTGTTCTTCTCGATACAGATCAGATTTCTCAGGAGGTTTTAGATCTGTTCCATTACAAAACTGGCACATTTAAAGAATCACGAGAGATCGTCGTACACCCAGGCTCATATAAAACTACGGTTTGTTCTGTAGATTGGACGGACAAGGATGGCGAGTGGCAAGATGACAGCTTACCTGAATATGATGATTATTAACCACACATAGAATTTAATCCCGAATTAAGTTATACTTAAAAGAGAACCTTTCCGATCAGATCAAATAAATAGAATTGATCTTCCATACGATTACCCAGAATTTACAGCGTCTGATTCTTAAGCTATTTTACTTTGAGGAGATCCAAAGTGAAAAAAGTTTTAGTTTACGGCTGGTATGGGCAGCATAATTTGGGTGACGAAGCCTTTAAATTGAGTTTCAAAGAACTATGGCCAAATATTGATTTTACGTTTACAGGGAATATCCCCCCCAATGTAAATGAACTCTATGATAGCTTATGGGTTGGCGGTGGGAGTTTCCTAGAGCAAAAAATTTCCAAACTCGATCTTGTTAAGATACCAATTGCTTTTATAGGTGTTGGGAGTGCGAAAAATCCGTCCGATTCGGTTCGGGCTGCGATGGAACGTGCTGAGATGATCGTTTTCAGAGACAGCACAGCAGCGCATCTTTGGCCTAAAGCACATGTATTACCTGATCTTGTTTTTGCAAGAAAAGATCTCGAACCACTTCCAATCAAAAAGAAAAAACAGATTGTTATTTTTTTGAACGACTTTGTTTCTCCTTTAGGAAGTAAAGTCGCTGAGTGGAAATCAGAAGCATATCATAGGTTTATAAAAGAATTTTCTTTAATTCTCGATAAACTATCTCTTGAATATAAGATAAAGTTTTTTCCTATGTGTATCAATCCTAGAGTTGACGATAGAAAGATCGCGTCGGCAGTCATCGCTCGATCTGATCATCCGCATCGATATGAATGGATTTTAGAAGAACAATCTGAAATGGATTTACGAGCCGTCATCCAAGAATCCGAATTCGTTATTGCCCAACGATTTCATGGACTTGTTTATAGTATTCTCTGTCAAACTCCATGTTTAACAATATCGTCTCATGATAAGTTTTCATCTCTCTGCAACTGTTTAGATCTCCCCTATGTGAATTTTTACAAATTAACCGAGGACAATTTTAATCACGCTTTGAAGAAAATCGGAAACATATCATCTCCAAACGTCCAAGATTATAGAAAAAATGGCATTACTGCTTGGCAAAAAATTGCAGCGGAGATCAAGCTAAAGATTAAATGAGAAATTCAACATGGAGACAAACTCATGGCCGCAGAAATTAAAACCTTAGATGATATACAAAAAGCAAATAAAGAATTAGAAGATCACCTGAAAGCAGCAGAAGATCTTATGCGCCAAATTAAAGTGGTCATTCCAGAATCTGGAGCTGGATCTCTTCCACATAGAATAGCGGAAAAGTTATTGCTAACAATCCGAAGTACTCGTGAGGAGCTAGATGATTTTAGTAAATCAAGATCGCTCAGAAATCTAAAACTGGCAGCATATGTGCAAAACAAATATAACGTAAAGTATTGTAATCTTACATAAAAATTTACTAAACTCGAAAGAGTATAAATCTATGCTATACTAAAACTAGATACTATCTTCTCTTTTAAATTTTCACATGGGGGTTACTATTATGATCCCTAGTAGACAGTTTAATCCAGAGTTAGTAGCTATGTTGAAGCAATTCCCAAACACTACTCTGCACGATTTTATCGCTGCTATTATTACTTCAGTCCTAGAACGACGAGGTGGAAATAGGACGCACACTGCAAAAGAGTTGAAAATATCTCTTCGGACATTACGTAATCAGCTCCATGCCATTGAAGGGCTTGGCTTTACAGTAGTTCCTCCTCCCAATTGGGGTAGACCTAAAACTACTGTTGATGAAGTGCCAAACAAAGATATGTGACTTTAAACTAAACAGCGAATAATCTTTTACACTTCAATTGGTTATAAAAATGTCCTTTCGTACTACCCTAAATTTAGTTTATTCTTATTTTAAAGATCAAAGAAATTACAGCAAACAACTAAGAAGTCCTTCCGCATGGCTATGGGATAGGGAATGGAGGGATTTGTTTAAAATTTGTCAGATAGGGAGCAATCGAAGTTGAGTGGTTGAGTTACTTCTTTTTTATAAAGGGAGAACACCATGCAACAAAAACAAGTCATCAAAATACATGACGAACAATCTCTTATGGAAAACTTAGTTCGTGATACTTTCGCACTGATCAGAAAAGCCGAAAATCTAAAACCAATTAAGAAACTAATCGAGATCCACGACATTCTAAGTATTAATATTAATATCTTACAACGATTCAAAAAGGCAGACTGTACGTTCGATGAGATCTGGCTTGATGTTCCTACAGTGAAATATCTTAAT
>JAEORY010000727.1 GCA_016840645.1 Candidatus Borrarchaeota archaeon
TCGTCCGGCCGCGCGATCCATGCCGTAACCTGGATCAGCATAATTGTAATCATTCCCGCACCCAACCGCAGCACGAGTGCTGTTCCCAAAATCTCACCCCGGGCAGCCGGTTTACGTACAACATCGCGGACGATCAATCCATCTAATCCCAGCGTGGATAGTGCTGAAAAGATACTAGCCAGTGCGATTGCGTAATTGAGCATCCCAAATTTTGCGGGGCCCAGATATCTTGCCACCCAAACACCTACTAGTAGGCCACCTAGCAAACGTAGCGCTTTGTCGAAGAAGAGCCAACCGATATTTTGTAAAATTGCTCTTTGTTTCTTACTGGACAGAATACGCTGAAGCTTATTTAACATAATCCCGTTGTTGAATATATTTATTACTACTTATCCGGATGTTCCGTTGTGTCGTGGTCTTATATTTCTAGTGTGTATTTATCAGCTAACCTTCATATCTCAAAACGCTACATGCCGTCCGTCAATAATTTCTACAAGTCATTTCCTGGTCCTTAAAAACATATAAACTGAAAAGAGTGTGCGTTAAACGCAACTCTGAGAGCATTGGAAGGTATCAGAACAGGTATGAACTCAAGAGGCCTAAGACAGTTAACAGGAAAACTCTTTATTACGGACCGAACAATCACCTGCTCAGTATTTGATCTTTCACTGTAATATTTAAAACCTGTTGGTTATTTGACATTTAAATTATATTTCACGCTTACCATTCCATGGAAATTCCAGACATCATTTCCCGACTCATAGTTCCTGTTCCAGTTTTCAGAGACAGCTATGCGGAGACCAAGGTCAATAGACTTCACAAATATGATAGCATTCACTCCATATGTCCATTCAACATTCTCATTGTCCGGAATCGTAAAATTCGCAAAATAATAATCCTGGTCGTATGCAACTCTCTGTATAAACGCAGACAATTTCCCCCACCTGTCGTAATATGTGGTTTCGAGAAACTGACTATTAGACCCCGGGCCGATAGCCGCTCCCATCACTTGCCCAAGATGTGTATAGCCCTGCATTACTATGCCGTGACGATAGAAACTCGGACAAATATCATCGGCGTCTTTAGTCCGAACAAGTTCGGTAAATTCTGCAACAATCGAAAAAATATTGTTTTCTTTCGTTGAAATTAATTTTTGGAAACCTAATGTGTAGCCTTGACTATGTTGAGGATAACTCAGTGCCCATCGCAGATCTGGACTGTAGTCGTTCCGCGCCCATTCTAAATATGCGTTAAACATGGCTTTGGGAAGAAACCAGTCTATTATAAAAGAAATCATCTGATCTCGATCATCAACACCGCGTACACTTAAATCGAACATCAGTGTAAAATCGTCAACAGTTAGATTTTTCCAAGGGGTGTACATGACCCGACCCACTCCTAAGGTAAGGTTCTCGAGAAAGAATGGGCTATATGCGAATGATAGCGACGAAAAAAGCCGGTAATTATTAGATTCATCCTCATCAAAATAATCAGATTCGATTAGTGCACCCCATACCAGATTACACTCGACGTCCCCAATAAAAGTGTTTACTTTTCGCGCTCCTATATCTATGTGCGGGAATCCAGAAGCATTGTTGCTCATGAGAACTGGATTAACCTGTGCAGGACCAAACCAGAGATTTTCATTTGAGAATCCCAGAGTAAACCAGCCAATATTCAGTCTGAGATCACTCTGACCAAGGCCGCATTCAAATACGGTGTCATCACCGAACCGTTGGGGTGCATCGATACCACTATTCGGGTAACTATATTCACTTAGAATAGGATTTGGCGGCATTAGATCAAATTGTTGATTCTGTGCAAACCAGAGTTCAGGTGCTATAGTCGCGGAAATGAATTTCCAACTAAAGTTCAGACCACCGAAAATCATGCTATTGGCGCCTTTTCCTTGCCAAAGTGAGCCGTCATTGTATCCGTGAGCATAGGTTGTATTATAAGAGCACAAGAGCTTAGGAGAGATAACATTCCAATTTGCTTTTTCACTTCGGTTCCAAGCCTTCTCACATTCCATCCTTAATTTCCATGGATGATCTATGCTGGCTGGTGGCAGATACCAGGCGTTTCTGGAAAGCGATTGGTACACAAGAGTAGGTCTTTCGACGATACCGGATAAGGCAAGCACCTCATAATATTCGTCCAGATATGAGCCAACTTGCTCGTTAGCTGCACAACCTTGTGCGGCAAAAAAAACGAGGAGAATTCTAGAAATTAGCAGAATCTTTAGTCTCATAGACGACCTCTCAGTGTTTCGTGATATTTGTCTGTCTATTAAACACTCGTTATAGATGAATGTGATACATCACTCGCTACACAAATTCATGCAATCAAAAAATAACTAGATTATAATTTCCGCACTTGAATATGTTATAACCAAGGCTTGATTATGAACTATCTATAATTCCCAGCGATGTACCCTGCTCGTTCGATCCGCAGCAATATATCCTGGGCCGCTTCTTCTGGCGTCAGATCGGTCGTATCGATCTCAATCTCTGCATCTTC
>JAEORY010000728.1 GCA_016840645.1 Candidatus Borrarchaeota archaeon
TCTTTAGCCCTAGTTTCACTCGCGCGAGAAGTCTTGTCTATTTTTTTATCTTCCATATGCTTTTACGCCTCCTTCGCGATTAATTGTTTCGCATATTCTTCAAGTGGCACACCTAATCGCTTAGCTATTGCTACCTGTGAAGGTGTGAGTTTCACAGTTTTGCGGCGTCCTGTGGTAGCTGGACGTTTGGCTGATGCTACGGTTTGAGAAGGTTTCTCTTTTGTAGTATTTTCTGTTGTAGCAAATTTATGGGGAAATTCAAGCTTTATTCTTTTATCTACTTCCGCATAATATTCATCACTACTAGGATCATACCCTTCATCTTCTGTCAACTGCTTATGTATATCAAAAGCAGTATAAGTCATCGCAGAATCGGTACCAAACCAAGGGTTTTTCTCGGCCCAGGACTCGGCTTTCGGGTCCATTGTTTGAGCAGCTTGTCTAATAGTCTGAGCATTCGCATACGATTGTTGCTGTTGCTGAGGATAAACAGGCTGTTCTTGAGCAGGTTGTTCCTTTGGTTGACGTGATTTCACTTGATTAAGTCTAGCAGCATCCATTGTTAATCGTGCTATATCAGTCTGTGCAGCGATTTGGCCGTCTACATCTTGATTATCAATAGCATTTTTTAATTTGATTTTTGCTGCTTCTAGATTGGATTGAACTCGATTTTCAAATTCTGATACATAGTTTGTATCTAAATCTTTAAATCTTGACTGTAGCTGTTTTTGTTGTTGAGCTACAGATTGTGCATAAGCAATCGCTTCTTCTTTTTGACGCTCTGCTTCACGCATTTTTCTAGTGAGTTTAGCAATACGTTTTTTAACGCCTTCACTATACTCGCTAAGTTCATCCTCTTTTTTCTCTTCTTTAACTTCTTCTTCTTGTTCTTCCCCTGAAGCCGTTTGTTCTTCTTGAACAACGTCTAATTCTTCTTTCTCTTCAACGACCTTCGGTGCATCTAAATCGATTTCCGCGCCTTCGGTCTCGCCAACATCAATCATTGGCTCTTCTCTTTTCAGTTCTTCAGGCATAGTTGTCTCCTATGTTTTTATATATGGTGAAGGATATCCTCGGGGTTATTGATAGTTCCAAGGACTTCATCATCGTTTAGTAAGCGCACCTCACCACCTTCAATCGGTAATCGTGAGCCTGCGTATCTGGCGAAAATAACCCAATCGCCTTCTTTACACCAGGGACCTGATGTAAACTTTTCTGTATCTTGATAACATAGTGGTCCCATTTTAATAACATAACCACAGTTTGTTGCGATACGTAATTTATCTAAAGATTCTTGTGCAATAATAATTCCACCTTTGGTCCTATCTTTAGGGGTAAAAGGTAAAACTAATAATCGCCAACCGGATGGTTGTGGTAGTTTTGATACTTGGTCCTCGGTAATATTTTCCGCTCGGACTTGTTTCTTTTTTTCTTCTTTTTCTTTTTGCTCTTCCGCCCTATACTTCTCTTGAAGTGCGTACTTAGTCATTTTTATGCTCCTTACGATCTAGCAGGTTAGAGAGTTCCTGTTGCGTTTGTTCAAAAGCGTTAACTTTTCCCACAAGATACTTGTATTTGTCCATGCTGTCAACACCTGACATAATAGTATCTTTATGGTCTTGAATAACTTCTTTTAAGTATTTCTGAAGTTTATAGACGACATTTATTTCTTCCATAATTTTTCCTTTCGTGTATTTTTATATCATGAACGACCCTAAAACAGAAGCCGAAGATTTAACAGTAATTGTAGAATTTGATTTTGAACTACCGACTATTCACTAAGTAGACGGTCTAATTTCTTATTGATTTCCGTAATTTGATTCTTAATAACAGCAATATCCCGCATCATTGTTTCAACATTATCGGTCTTTTTTTCTAAAGCTTGAATCTTTTCACCCCACATACCCCAAGATACGAGGAAACCACCAATGATGATGATATAGGGAGCTGCGAGTTTGATATCAATCTTCATACTTTTTTATACCATTAATGTTCCATTTTGCGAATACTTTTTACAAAAATTCTACCTTGAATTTCTTCTAGTTCCGCCTCTGCCTCACCACAAGTAATTAATACCGTGGGACCCATATTACGTTTCATTAGACGTTTTTTCTCTAAACAATCACTAATACTTTCTGTATAAGTGTGCTCTAATAATTCACCATTGCCACTAAATAAACAAAGAACAATAATCACTTTCCACATCAGTAGCCCCCGTTTCCATTACCGTTTGTAAATTTAATTTCTCTTGTTGCATCTTTTAATTTTTCAACATCTTTTTCTAGTTGGTCTACCATTTCCTCTAAATGTTTAATCATAATCTTCGTGTCAGCATTTTCATCTAAAGTCGCTTGTTGTTTTTCAACTTGTCCAGCTAAGAATTCTAATAACATATATTGTTCATCATCAGCGGGTAAGTTACCCATTAAACCTCTAGGCCATTTAATTCGAAACTCTGTATTTAATTGCACATCTTTTTCCATTAATTCTAATCGAGTGGAATGTTGATTAAGGGT
>JAEORY010000729.1 GCA_016840645.1 Candidatus Borrarchaeota archaeon
TGACACTAATCTTTTTAAGAGGATTGAAGAAGCTTTAGATAGTATTACTGAGAGAGAATCACAGAGTAATTCCGTAAGCGATGAAATAAGAAACTCAAACACAAGTTAGATCAATATAGTATATACATATATATAGGCAAATGATGAATTAAAAAAGAACTGATTTTAAAGAACATAATAGCAATATATATATAAAAAACTCGCATATTATAATTTGGAAATAATTGATTGATAGGCAATACAACTATTTGGGATACCGCTTTTTGCATATCCTTTTTTTGGAAGACTATATTAGTTTTCCGTGACATATTTCCCATTTCTATCCTCTAGAATCTTTGGATGCTTCTAAAAGGTGTTATCTAAGATTTGAAAGAGAGAAAGTTATGAGCTGATAAATTTGACTTATGAAGACGAACTAGAAGTATCTATAAACTCCCTGGAAAAACTTAATAATTTTATAGAAGTTTCCGATATAGAAGAACAGAAATTGAAGGAAGTTGTAAAACGTCATCCTATGTGCATTACACAATATTATATGTCATTAATTGATCCAAATGACCCACATGATCCCATTAGAAAGATGATAGTTCCATCAATTGAGGAACTAGATGCTTCGGGTATATATGATACTAGTGGAGAATGTGAAAACACGAAATTAGTAGGTTTGCAACATAAATATTCACAAACAGTTTTGATTTTGGCGACAAATAGATGTGCTGCATACTGTAGATATTGCTTCAGAAAGCGCTTAGTTGGTCTACCAAACAAAGAAATTATAAACAAATTCAGTGAGGCTGCAAACTATATTAATGATAATAAAGAGATTAACAACGTGCTAATCAGCGGGGGCGATCCTTTTGTTTTGCCGACTCAATTGATCGAAGAGTTTCTGGAATTACTGTCTCCTATTTCTCATCTAAATTTTATCAGATTTGGAACTAGAGTTCCTGTAACGTTCCCAGGCAGAATTTTAGGAGATCCTGACTTATTAGAGGTATTGGAAAGCCATTCAAAAAAGAATAGACGAATTTACATAGTTACACATTTTAATCACCCACGAGAAATCACTAACAAATCAACTGATGCTATTGATAGACTTATTCGTTGTGGTTTAATTATAAGCAATCAAGCAGTTTTATTAAAGGGTGTAAACGATAATGCTGATACTTTAGCTGAACTACAAAATAAATTAGTAAGTATTGGTGTTAATCCATATTATGTATTTCAATGCCGACCTGTGAAAAGAGTTAAGCGTCATTTTCAAGTTTCATTGTACAGAGGTTATAAACTCATTGAAAATGCTAAAGCAATGCTTAATGGACAAAGTAAAAGATTTAGGTATGTTATGTCACATAGAACCGGAAAAATAGAAATCATAGGGATTACTCCTAATGAAGAACACTTTATTTTCAAATATCATCAGGCAAAACATCCTTCAAAAATTGGAAGAGTTTTTAGAAGGAGATTGGACAAGGTAGCAGGATGGTTAGATGACTTAGAACCTGTTTTTTCATCGCCAGTATGTGTCACTGATACTATGGAAGAATTAAATGCTTAAGACACAGTATAAGGCATGTAATGTAGAAAAACAGATGAGATGACATCATCCTCTTCTTTTGTATATCCTCTACCGATAAAGTTAAATCATATTTCTTTTCTTTACTGACTGAGAATGCAATTGAGTGCGTCTTTAAGATGGATGACGCCATTTATTAAGCATATATATTCTCCATTGATTAGGAAATAAACAACTCATAAGTTGGATGCCTTTGGAAGAACTTGAAAAGACTCTTGAAGAGCAAGAAAAACTAGAGGTCATCAAATTTATTCATGAGAGGAATTTTCGTCTAATAGAGTTAGCAGACAGTAAAGCCACGTCCATCCTCACAGTCAACGGTATCATGCTGACCGTTGTTTTTGCACTGGCCAGTTTCATTCCTGGATTCTTTGATCTTGTAACTCTAAAAGACTACATCAAAATTAGTTTTTTCGGCGCGTATCTCTTATGCAGCGGAGCAAGTCTGTTCTTTAGTATAAGAACAATTTCGCCCATACGGGATATGGGATTCCACCGTCGAAAAATATATGCTACTATAGGCAAATTCTCGGATACAAGGACGTGAATGAATACATCGATGATGTTGAAGAGCAACTCAACAATTTTTCTTCGGTATTACGATCTTTAGCTAATAAGATCTATTCAATCTCCACTGTAAACCAGCGTAAGTATAAGAACGTCCTTCGATGTGTCTGGTTGCTCTTATTCTCTTTTCTTATATTTATCCTGCTGATCATTTCGCTGTTCATATGAGCCTCTAATACAAATATGTAAAAATTTAAATCTTAGATATTTTCTTTACTGACTGGGTGTGCAATTGAAAGCGACAATTGTTGAAAAACCAACCTATCAAATCATTGGACCACTCAAACGCTTAAATCAGAAGCAAACTGTATTAAGCCGTACAACATGGGATCCTGTACTTAAAGAATTGAAACATAAGTATCAACAGAGGC
>JAEORY010000069.1 GCA_016840645.1 Candidatus Borrarchaeota archaeon
CTATGAGAAAAGTATCTAAACCGGCAGAAGGCAAAGGCCGAAATAGACTACTTTCTTTAGAAGAGAAGGATCGCCTCATGAAAGCTTGTAAAGAATCGCCTAGCCCTCACCTTTTTAATATTGTATCCCTTGCTCTTTTAACTGGGATGCGTCAAGGAGAAATTCTAACTCTAACTTTCGAAAACTGTGATTTTTATACTAAGGTAATCACGCTTGAAAATACGAAAAATGGAGAGCGGAGAATAATCCCTATAACAAAAGCTGTCGAGGAAATTCTCAATTCTTGTAAGACAACCGATATTGATTCTGGACTAGTTTTTAAACCCTCAAGTTCTACTAATCGCTCTGGTATTGTAGATATTTATAATGCTTTTAGAAAAGCCCTAAAACAAGCAGAAATTACAGATTTCCGATTTCACGATCTTAGACATGCTGCAGCATCTTATTTAGCTATGAATGGTGCTACTCAAGGAGAATTGATGACTATCCTTGGACATAAATCCCCTTCCATGACTCGTCGTTACGCACATTATAGCCAAAAACATGTAGCAAACCTTATGGAACGAATGCACAATAACCTCTCTGAAGGTTGCAAGAATGGCTAAATGTAAATACCGGACTCTCGCTAAAGAGATGACAGATATTATAGAAAGCATTAACAATTGCACCAATGAAATAGAAAACACTTCTAAAATAGTTCAATTTTATTTTTACGGAAAGAAAATACCAATTGACGTACCTCCTGCATCGAAAAAATGTTTTGAAAAGCAAGTTAAGGCACATGCGTTAGCAATGAGGCGTTTATCCCCATCAAAGGAGTTGCAAGAAGCTTGTCGTTTGTATCCGTGTTTAGGCGCGATCCTACCTATGACAATCTGCTCAAGCAGCCAGTTTACTAACAAAACATTAGTAACGTGGTGGGGAATAAAAACTTCTTTACCTCGCAAAATGGAAGTTTTAGCAAATAAAAACTACTGGGAAATCCTACTATACTGCCCAGACTCAAGTGAAATTTCTTATGAAATTGATTGGTTTGAAAAAGAAAACTACGTAAACACCTTCACATTTCAAGTGCAATCAGCTTTTGAAATTATTCGCAGGGAAAATAATGGAAAATCAAAAATTCGAACTAATATGTACCAACACTCACTACCTCTATTTAAAGAAGTAGTAAGAAAATGGCAAAATGACCCAGAAGGGCATGACACAATACCAAAGAACCCTGCAACTATTTTCGCAAAACCCTTCGCTCCTACTGCTACTGATTACATAGCACACGCTTATGAAAAAGTGCGTATTATATTGCGAAAACGAACCTACAGAAATTATGAGCACCTCATGATTTTATGGAAAAATTATTTAGAGGAACTTATTTTTACTGATGTTGATTGGAATGAAAGTGAAAAGAAATTCTTCATCAAACAGTGGGAGGATAATTTCTTTGAATCAAGTCAAAATAATACTAAGTCCGATGAAGGACGTTGGGATCAATCAATGGCTATCGATCGGATAAAGGCGGGGAAAATACTAAAATATTTTATTGATAGCTTTCTGGGTGATCCTATCAAAAGAAAAAAAGATGGAGATGTCGCCTGTTTACTTTGGACCTTAATTTGGTTATCGCAAAATCCTGACTCAGAAAATATTACAATTTCTAAAGTTTTGAATTTTGACACAGCTAATATCAGTAAAGAAACCCCATCTATTGTATTTGATAATGAAGAGGTGGAAATTTCTGAAGGGTTACATCGACTTCTAAAAATCCTCCGAGGAAATGCTACCGAAAAGCGTCCTCATAAATTATTTCGTAATTTAACTAAAGATAGCCTTGAAGCTTCCCTTAAGAAAGTGTCACGTGATCTTTTTAAATCAGATAATGCATCTGTTTCACCAACTGCATTTCTATCGTTTCCACACCCATTAGTCAATGAACGTCTATCTAAAAAACAAAGAGCACGTTTACGAAAAGTTGATCCCGGTCCTATAGCCGGCTTTCATCGTCGAGAAATTTTAAAAGAGTTGCGTAAAAGCTCTAATATTCCAATCTAAATCAATTGTAATCCGCGTATCTCCAACACTTTACAATAGTTTTTCAGGGTAAATTCCCGCACAACTAGTTCTCTGGCTAGGGATGTTTTTCAAAAACAGCAGTAAAATGAAGCAAATTTCATTAATCCAGAATAGGAGCTGCAATGACAAAACAACAACTTTCAGAGAATTCATTAGAATCCACAACCTATGTTTCCAAAAGATTTTTTACTGTAAAAAACTTCTCCCAAAAAAATAAGGAGCAAGGTTGCTGGCCAGATAGTGATGCTGCGATATGGGCTCTTCGGGCGGGATCGCCAGATAATGGCTTTGGAGAAGCTTTTGTCACAATTGGAAGAAGAGTCCTAATTGATGAGGAGAGGTTTTGGGAGGCAATTTCTCGCCTGCAGGAGGTGTAGAATGTTTCAGAAAGCTGATTGGTGGGCTCGCCAATTTATAGAAAAGACTCAAGATATTGCAATAGCATGCAATCAATTTAGTATAAGTCATGAAATTGATGGCTTCAACAAAGCTTATACTCTGCACGAGGAGTAAGTGATATGAATAATAATACATTACTAGACCTAGAAATTCCAGAAACGGATGAATTCGATAATAAAGACTCTGTCGATACTTTACATGAGATACCAACAATAAACTTTTGTTATCTTCTCCAAGTTGACGGTGATCCTGAATTTAGGTTAACTGCAAATTCAGCAAGAAAAGATGGAGCCACCGCAGAATTTACGGCTGCTGGATGGGTTTATCTAAGTAAAGAGGATGCCGATAAGGTCGCAAAAAGATGGTCCAATGGAAAAAGAAAGATACAAGTTGTTCGGTGGATTGACCTTACTCTTGATAAGCTCTGGTACGGTTCTAAAGATGAATCAAAAATAGCAAAAAAACAAATTAGTCTAGAATTATCCGAGCATTTGAATAACAAAAAAAAGCAAGATATTGAATTAGAATGCTATATATCTGGGTTACACTGGAGCTGGTTATATAAAGACTCTCTTCCTGAAGATATGTCTGAAAAAGATAAAAAAACACACGCACATTATAAACCCCTTTGGGAAAAAACGATTGAAAACCAAGAAAAAATCACTTTAAAGCAATCAGATATTTCCATGGAGGAGGAAGACGTTAAAAACACCAATAAAAATGGTTTTATCATAGAACCAGGAAAAATTCATGATGCCGTAAATGCAGCTGAAAAACTGCTAAAGCACAGTTCAATAGGTGTTTACCAAAGATCTAATACGTTAGTTCGTCTAATTGAAGCTAAACACTCTCCTAAAAAAAAGATAATTGATGATGAAAAAGGCAATAGAATCCTATCTAATAATGGGCTTATTCGTTCACCAGAGTCTTTGACTATCGAAGAAATAGACTTATATTTTTTACTAGAAATTCTTACAAAAATTTGTATTTGGAAAAAATATGACGCAAGAAGTAATGATTATAAAATAATTGATTGCCCTGAAAAAATTGCAAAGCACCTTTTGTCTAGAAAACAATGGGAGAACATTCCTGTTCTTCGTGGTATTATCCAGTCTCCAACAATACGTAAAGATGGAAGCATTCTTCAAAAACCAGGATATGATGAAACTTCTGGATTATATTTTCAGTCATCAACCAAGTTTCCAAAAATTTTAGAAAAACCATCTAAAGAAGATGCTCTTTCTTCATTGACAATTCTTAAAGAAATTTTAAAAGGGTTTCCTTTTAGTGATGAAATATACGGAAAAGGAAAAAACTTTTCTGTTGCATTATCGGCAATATTAACGGCACTAATTCGAAAATCTATATCATCTGCCCCTTTACACGGTTTTAGCGCTCCTAAAATGGGTAGTGGGAAAAGTTTACTCGCCGATGTTGTATCATTAATATCGACAGGATCAAGAAATTGCGTCGTACCTCCAGAAAAAAATGAAGCAGAAGAAAAAAAACGACTTATGGCTCTTCTTATGGAAGGTGACAGCATCGCTTGTTATGACAATATTGTTGAACCATTTTCAAGTGCTGCTCTTTGCTGCGCTCTAACCCAACCTTATTATAAAGATCGTATACTAGGAAAAACAGGAAGCGCAACAGCCCCAACGGATATAACTTTTTTAGCAACAGGTAACAACTTACGATTTGCTGGTGACCTTTCTACACGTGCTCTGCTGTGTGTTATCGATGCGAATGAAGAACGACCGGAAGAAAGGTCATTTGACATAAACCTTTATGAACACATTCCAAAAAATCGCGGTGAAATTGTGGTAGCTGCGCTTACAGTTCTAAAAGCTTATATACATGCAGGTAAACCAAAACAAAAAATTAAAACATATGGGCGATTTGAAGAGTGGAGTGACCTAGTACGATCTGCCATTATTTGGGTTGGATGTGCTGATCCATGTGAAAGTAGAAAAGAAATAGAAAATGATGATCCAGAAAGAGTGAAGATCGGAAATCTTTTTGTATCTTGGCATACGATATTTGGTGATTATAGCCAAAAAGTTAAAGATGTCATAAAAAAAGCCGAAATTGAATCCAAAGAAGGAAATGAGGATTTACTAGATGCATTACTTGAAATGGCTCCTGATAATAAAGGGGGGGTTAACCCAAGATCACTTGGAAAACAACTTGCTAAACACAATAAAAGAATCGAATGCGGTTATCAATTAGAAAAAATGGCAAAAATCCAACATGCAGAAACATGGAGAATTAAAAAAATATGATTATAAATATGAAGTGTGAGTTTCGTGAGTTTCGTGAGTTTATTTATACTACCTTATTAAAAGTGTCATATACACCTATGGTAATTCTGACGATTTTATCGCATAGGTTAAAACAAACTCACGAAACTCACGAAACTCACCAAGTAGAAGTAAGATGACAAAAAATATAGCGATACCTAAGAAAATTTCCCTTTTGGCTGATGCTGTACAATGCGATGACCCTAAAGCGGCCAGATCCTTATTACTGCGAGCTTTTGATGTTGTAAATGCTAAAGATGATTTTATCTTAGGGAATCAGGTAGATGACATTGCGATAGACTCCGTAATTTCTCTTGTTAAGGGAGTAAATCCTCAAGATGCAGTTGAAATGATCCTTGCATCACAGTTTGTTGCAACTCACTTTCTGGCATTAGCAAAACTTAGCAGTACGAATAGCACAGATACTAGCCATGGTATGATGCTCATGAGACTGTCTCACCAAGCTCTTGAAACATTACAGAAATACCGGAGCAAGGGAAGTAATATCAATGTTAACTATTTTGTTCATAACGAAGGACAAGCAGTGTTACAGACAAGTATCGGGAAGAACCCAGAAAAAAAAGGCGCATAGCCCATGGCTCTAGGATTTAATTTCAAAAGCCTACCTAAATGTGGAGCTTATGCTAGAAGCTCAGGGAAACCTTGCCAAAGACCTGCTATGGCAAACGGTCGTTGTTACCATCATGGAGGTGCTATGGTTACTAAACACGGACGATACACTAAGCAGGCTAAAGAAAAGAGAAAGAAGGTTCGAGAAGCTATTATAGAACTTCGTAGGGCACAAAAGGAGATGGAAGGCATTATTTGATGTTTGCAGAACATAATTGCTCTCAGTGAACTCTAGAACATTTTTTAGATAATATTTGTTATCTAAATCTGTATAAAACACTGGTAATTAGATGGTTTTACACATAAGAAATTGGTGAAATTATGATTAACACGCACACGAAAAGGAGTGTACAACATGAACAATAAAGATAGATGGATTCCTCTAGACCCAGATTATAGTGAAGAGGGTGCTCTTGAAAGACTTAGGAAATGCAAGGAAAGTGACGAGTATAAAGCCTACAGCAAGCAATCACAAAAAGAGTGCGATACTCTGATTAAGGCTTATGAAGGGGATCATAAAGCCCAAGAAGAAGCCAAAAAATGGTATGGTGTTTATGAAAGTGAATTAAAAGCTTTTGAAAAAACAATGGAAGGCTGGATTCTTATGAACAGCAATAATGGTTATCTCAAAAGTAAGTATCTAAATGGTCAAAGCAAACCTGAAAGAACCTAATTTTTTTGACGATACAGCAGAGACCTTATCTTTTCTTAGAAAATTTAAAAAATCTGCTGGATACAAAAAACTAAGCGTTACAACCAGAAAACGGATAGACTTACGCATCAAGGCTTTCTCTGGTGATACAGAAGCCTTGATAGCGTTATCCGAACAAGTGCTGAAATGGTGAACATTAAGTAATCTGTTCAGGGGTAACATCATTTTCGATTGGTGTTTGTAAAAAGTTGGAAGCGGTAACCACTTTCCGACCACTTTTTTCTTCCAGCTCTTTACGGGCATTTCCTGCAATCTCACCCCCCGCCCTGGCGGCCTGTCTATTTTCCTTAAATCCTTGAGCATCTTTTTCGACAGCAATCTCTGTTGTAGACGCTTCCCCAAGCATACTGAAAATTAATTCCAGATCAGTCATGTGGTCACGGAGGTTTTCTTTCTTTAGATTTTTCAGCTTTTTATGTTCGGAGGGTTTTAACCCGAACGTCGCTTCAGAAATTTCTGCCGTCAAAATTGCATAATCCTTCTGCTCTTTGATGCCTCTTTTTTCCCATTCATTGGTAAGTTCTTCGCGAATCGCGATACCACGCATCCTTTTTTCAATCCAATCATCTGGATAGCCTTTTGCTTTATAGAGTGCTCGTGTTCGTTTAGTGGCAAGTTCGGGATCTTCGATTTCCTGAATCCTCTCATATCCAACTTTTGCAAGCCACCGTTTGAAAGGTTCGGCTTTGGGTGATGGAATCGATTGGATGATACGAAAAATTCCTTCAGTATTGGCACAGTTAAGCTTCTGCGTCCCACCTGCAGTTTCAACGGAAAGGGGGGTGACAATTTGTCCCCACCCTTCTGCAAGGGATGGATCACGTTGCCTCATTTTTTTGATGTAGTCGGTAGAATTTACGGTATCCGTTAGAGCCTCAACGACATCCTTAACTACGAACCACCATTCATTGTTATGCATTGCTCTTCTAATATTTTTCCCTTTAAAAACGATAATAGGCTCGTACTTTTGAATTTCGTTATTCATGTTTATCCTCATTTTTAACTTCATTAGGGAATAGCAACTCTTCCTTACTCACTTTGCCCTCAGTTGCTTCCTCAATTTTTCTTGCTGCTTCTACAGAGGGAATCCCCCCATTTATCAACCAATAAATATAGCTTCTTGACATGCCTAGGCTCTTTGCAAACCCAGCCTTATTGATAGAAAATTTTTTGAAATAGTTATCTAGCTTCATCAATGGATCCTACCGATTTGTACAGTGCCATTGTGACATTTTGTCTAATTTCAATCCACATAAATGTATAGTGATTCTTTAAATAGTACACATATGTACAATGACACTGGACATAAATTACCTGAATATGTATAGTTTCATTGTACATAATCGCACAGCAATCCAATAGGTAAGAAAAGGAGTTTTCTATGACCCTAGCAATAAAAAATGAGAAGTTTACGGAATCAGAATACGATTCCAGTCAACTTAGTCTCATAAAACGTACGATCTGTAGAGGTACCACAGATGATGAGCTACAATTATTTATCCACGCCTGTAAAAGGACAGGACTTGATCCTTTCATGAGGCAAATCTTTGCAGTGAAGCGCTGGGATTCCGCATTAAAAAGAGAAGTCATGACAATTCAAACAGGTATTGATGGCTATCGCCTCATCGCAGATAGAACAGGTCGGTATGCACCAGGTCGTGATATTGAATTTGGTTACGATAAAAACGACAACCTGAAGTGGGCAAAAGCCTTCGTCAAGAAAATGACACCCGATGGACAGTGGCATGAGATTAGTGCTACTGCCTTTTGGAATGAATATGTCCAAACAACCAGAGAGGGAAAACCTACAGTTTTTTGGCATTACAAAGGGCATATTATGCTCGGTAAATGTGCTGAAGCACTTGCTCTACGGAAAGCATTTCCTGCGGAACTATCGGGAATTTATACCAAAGAGGAAATGTTACAGGAAATGACAACGGTGGAAGTCAAACAAAAACCTGAAGTAATAAGTTTCGACGAGGCGCAGATCATTGAAGATCAACTATCTGAGATGAAAGAATTTCGTTCCCAGCTCCTGTCGAGATTAAATCGAGCTTTCGGCTGCGAATCGTTCTCAGATCTTCCTAGAGAGCAGCTACAAAATGTTAAAAAAGTCATCGAAGACCAACAAAATAAGGAGTAACAATTATGAAGCACTTACAACAAAACACAAATGAATGGCTGGAGTTCCGACGCAATAAGATTGGGTCAAGTGATGCTCCTATCATCATGGGAAAATCTCCTTGGAAAACACCCCATCAATTATGGGAAGAGAAAATGGGGATAAAAGATTCCTTTTTCGAGTCACAAGCTATGAGGCGCGGTAAAGATTTGGAGCCAGAGGCTCGCACGGCATTTGAGGAGCAAACTGGCCTCGTCATGTGGCCCGATGTCCTCACACACAATGAGCATGATTTTATCATTGCAAGCATGGACGGTATCACAATGGATGGAGAGCAAGCCGTCGAAATCAAATGCCCAGGTGAAAAGACCCATGCTATGGCTCTTCAAGGTATCATCCCAGAGCACTATCAAATACAGATACAACATCAATTGGCTGTTACAGGTCTAAAAAAGATGTTCTACTACAGCTTTGATGGCAATGAAGGAGTTCTTCTAGAATTAGATCGTGATGAGCAACTCATCCAAGAACTCATTCAAAAGGAAATTGAGTTCTATAGGTGTATGCAAGAAAACAACCCTCCAATCAATGAACGCACAGATGAGCCTTGGTTAAGATATGCTGAAAAGTGGAAGAGAATCCAGAGTGAGAAGAAAACCATTGATGAGCAGGAAAAAGAATGTCGGGAAGCTTTGATTGGGCTGGCTGGTGAGAAAACTTCTCAAGGATCAGGTATTCGGGTGACCAAGTACTCCCGTAAGGGAAGAGTAGCTTACGAAAAGGTACCTGAATTAAAGATGGTAGATTTGGAAAAATACCGTCAAAGTCCAACAGAGGCCTGGAGAATTTCAGAGACAGTCCCGTCAATTTAAAGACTACATATGAAGTGAATAAAATCAAAACCTTACTTTTCAGGGACCAAATCTTTTGGGGAGACAGAAAGAGCCTTCGCCAAGATAGTAAGGCTAAATAAAGAAGGATTACGAGTTCCTCTTTCTAAACCGCCAATATAATTAACGTGAAAATCCGCCTTTTCTGCTAGCTCTTCTTGTGTCATGTTCAACTCGTGACGACGATTTCTAACTATAGCTGCAAAATCAGTGAGGATTTGCTTTTTCAATTTTTTATTCTCATGATCCATCTGTAATTCTCATTTCTTAATAGAGATTACTAGATGGATTTTCCAAATAACACACACGATAGTGTTGAAAACAAACACTAAGGTGTGTATTCTTGAGGATCACAAAATCGAAATGAGGTACGGAATGTCAACATTCAAAAGAGCTAATCTAGTTTTAGAAGGTATTCGTCCAATGCTGATAAATGCCTTTTTTGTAGATGCTCTTTCAACAAAAAAGAAAGAGAAAACAGGAAGCGCTGGGAACGATCCTGAAGAGTGGAAGAGAACAATTCACGTGCGAACAAGCGACAATCAGTTGTATTTGCCAGAAAATTATTTTTACAGCTGTTTTTGCTATGGAGCAAAGCACATAAAGTCCGGTCGTGGTTCGATCCAACCAAAAATGGCTTCTACCCTGTTAATCAATGAGGATAAAATTTTTCTGAATCGCTTTGTTCCTGACGATTGGGGGCTAACACAAGACTCTGAAGAACCTGTTTATTTGGATGTCAGAGGTGTTAAAAATCCAACAACGAGGGGGAAAAATGCGAGGTATCGAGTTGCTTTAAGAAAGGACTGGTCATGTTCACTGTCCATTTGCTGGGATAGTAGCATTATTTCTATTGGGGAGATGGAATCTTCAATTCTACATGCAGGAGCATATGTAGGATTAGGTGATGGAAGAAATATTGGTTTTGGGAGATTTGCAGTAAGTTGTTTTGAGCATCAATCTATTCAAGATCCTTTTTTGAAAATCAAGAATTAGAAAGTTATCACACGGATGGGCTTGGTGTGGTATGGTGTGGTACGGTAAGGTTTGGCCCGGTTAGGTAAGGTACGGTTTTTTATGCCAAAAAAGCGGCAACCCATCGAGATATGGAAAGAAACACGGAAAAAAGTTCTTGAAAGAGATGACTATCGTTGTCAGCGTTGTAATGAACCTCTGAAAGAAGACACAGCGCATATTGACCACATTCAATCTGGAAAGCTGGGTGGTAATGAAATGTGGAACTTGCGAACACTCTGTCGAAGGTGCCACGTTTTAAGAAATGACCACCGACATAGAGGGATGATTTCTAAAGCTCTTAAAGATGGCATTATTGGGGCAAATTGGCGGTCGGAGTTATGGGATTGAAACTTAAAATTATTTAATTAGGTGATAGAAATGACAAAAGCTATATTCATGAAATTTTTTACTTTCCCAATCTTGCTAGTAGTCAGTATTCTGTCTTTTCTCAGCTATATGGCTTGGAGTGAGTACACAATGAATAATCTGCTTGTCGAGAAATCACTTGCTGGAAATTGCGCAGCGATCCAAATACTTATGAAGTATGAAAAGCCATGGAAATTGGATAGGCGTATTGTTGATGCTGCTATTGAAGGCAACGTTAATGCAATCAAAGTCCTAAACTTAAATCCAACAGACTGTGGCCGTCCATCGAGTTAATCATTAATATTTACAAAATCGCGCCTCTGGAGTTTTTGTCTTGTTTATTGTACAATAAATACTCAAATATCGAAGGACTCCTATGGGAAAAGAAACAAGAAAAATTGAGGTCGTCCCTTATGATTTTGGTTGGCCCATATGCTACGAAGAAGAAGCAAAAAAAATTCGGGAAGCTTTAGGTGATAATTTTCTCGCTATCCACCATATCGGCTCTACTTCAGTCCCTGGGTTAGCCGCAAAACCAAAAATTGACATCATCGCTGTTGTAAAAACTCCAGACGAAACAATAAAGCCCCTTGAGTCCATAGGCTTTAATTATCGTGGGGAATACAACATTCCTATGCATTACGGATTCAGTAAGCGTGATTTGGTCAGCGTCAACCTACATGTGTATAAAAACAACCATCCTGAGATTGAGCTGAATCTCACTTTTCGGGATTATTTAAGAAATAACCCAAAGGTTAAGGATGAGTATGCAATACTCAAGCTAGGACTACTCGAGAACAAAACTTCATTCGAAAAAAACAACTCCATGTTCACTGGCTACAACCTTGGAAAAAATAGCTTTATCCACCAAATCTTAAAAAAGACTGGATTTAACCGACTCCGTTTCGTCATTTGCACTCACTTTAATGAGTGGAATGCGGCAAAGCAATTCAGACAAAAGTATTTTTTTGACAAAGTTCCAATTAAGGATCCTTATGAATGGACATTCAATCACAAGGACCATATTCATTTTATCCTCTACGAAGGCGTAGACATGATCGGTTATGCCCACATCCAACTATGGCCCGAATCAAGAGCGGCTGTGCGCATTATTGTAGTAGATGACAACAAACGCGGCCGTGGATTTGGTGGACAATTCTTAAATTGGATTGAGGTTTGGCTTAAGGCGAAAGGATACAAAAGTATCCATACAGAATCATCTCCCGATGCGGTGCAGTTTTATAAAAATCAGGCGTATACGGAAATGCCTTTCAATGACCCTGACGGATATGAAGGAGATGAAAGAGACACGCCAATGGGGAAAATTCTAGAATCTCCACCTTCTGGAGATTCTTAAATGTCTCAGAACAAGATGCATATAGATGAAGTAGATATTAACCCTGAGCTTATCAAGGACCTACTGCAAGAGCAATTTCCTGAGTGGGAAAATCACCCCCTACAACTCATGCATCCTGAAGGAACCGATAACGCTATGTATCGGCTTGGAAACGATAAGCTTATCCGTCTTCCAAGAACAGAAGGTTCATCGTTAAACATCGAAAAAGAACTGACTTGGCTTCCTAAACTGGGACCGAAGCTTCCTATTTCAATCCCGAGCATTATTGGCAAAGGTATGGCGAATAAAAACTATCCTTTCCCATGGCTTATCTGCGAGTGGCTGGAAGGGTCAAACCCTGACCAAGAAGGTATGATAGATGAACAAAAAGCAGCCACGGATTTAGCCTTCTTTGTGAAAGCTATGCAACAGGTTCCAACTGTAGAGGGTCCAAACTGCAGTCGCGGGCAACCGCTGAACACGCGTGAAAAAGAAGTCTTACAATCGATACCTCTGCTAAAAGAACTCTACGATACAAACCTACTGAAAGAGTTATGGGAGTCAGCTTCAAGTGCCCCTCACTGGAAAAGGGATCCAGTTTGGATTCATGGTGACCTACATGCAGGAAACCTACTTGCAATGGAGAAAA
>JAEORY010000730.1 GCA_016840645.1 Candidatus Borrarchaeota archaeon
AGTACTTCTAGCGGGAATTGCTGGAGCAATTGCGGGAGCCATAAGTATGGCTGCTGGGGCTTTTGTTTCAACACGTGCTGAAAAGGAAGTTATGGAGAAACATATTGAAATGGAAAGATACGAAATTGAAGCTATGCCAGAAACAGAAGCAGAAGAGTTGGCCTTAATATATGAATTAAAAGGCGTCGATCGCGAACATGCTAGAAAGATGGCAAAACAGATTATGGCAAATAACGAAGTCGCTATTGACACCATGGCACGTGAAGAACTTGGTTTTGCTCCTGGGGAGTTAGGAAACCCCGCCAAAGCGGGATTAACTTCTGGGATTTTTTTTACGTTTGGTGCTTTGATACCCATTATACCCTGGATCATATTCCCGGGTCTCTTAGCATTGTACGCTTCAATAATTATGAGTCTTTCAGGATTCTTCTTCATAGGTGTCGGTAGAACTTTGGTGACGGGAAAAAACCCGTGGATAAGCGGATTTGAAATGTTCTTGATTGGAACTGCCGCAGCGATAATTACGTACATCATTGGGAGTTTAGTCGGAGTAGCGGTGTAGATTATAGCAAAAAGGTGATAATTATTTTTCTAATTGAAGACCGGCATGACACCATCCTCTTTTACCAGCCTTGAAATCAAACGTTTTCTCGTAGCCCATCTCTAAAAGTTTCTTAGTCGCCTTTGTGCTTTTCTGACAAGCATAACTTGCACAATAGACCACGATTGTATCGTCTTTTGTAATTCCTTCCTTTGCCAGTGTCTCTTCACTCCGACTGTCATCAAAAGGAATATTAATCGCTCCAAGTATATGACTCTCGTTAAAGTTTTTTTCTGACAAAACATCTACAAGCTTAAAGTCCTGATCATTGGCTTGCATCTCAAGAAGTTTTTCAATCGAAATAAACTTTATTCTTGACAAAGTTATTACCTCTAAATCCTCGTTATTTTGATTACATATGCCCTAAACAATAAAGTTTGTGATTTGCGCAACGAGACAAACCGTATAAACTTCCTAGTGGATACTAATTGATTGCGCGGACGCATAACTATAAAAAACAAGAAAGCCAAAAATGAGTACAATTTTAGTTATTTCTCGCCCTAGATAATAGTAGGGAGGATAGAGTATTTTGAGTACAGAGTTTAGTATAGACTTGAATTTTCGTGTAGGAGGCGCAGCAGGACAGGGTGTACAATCTATCGGTGGGATTTTATCGAAAACTTTTGCACGCGGCGGCTATCATATCTTTACACATCAAGATTACGAATCCAGAATTCGTGGAGGACACAGTTTTTTTCACTTACGACTAAGCGACAAGCCTGTTTATGCTGCATCCAATAAAGTCAACGTGCTTATCGCCTTAGACGATCGCACGATTGAAATTCATCAAGACGTAATGATTCCGAACAGCGTTATCATTTGTGACAGAATGCTGAGAGAGATAGATCCCGAGATAGAACGTATCCATGATATTTTTGACGTCCCATTAATGGATCTCGCAGTAGAAGCTGGGAACAAACTTTATGTGAACACTGTTGCCATGGGAGCCGCTTTAGGTCTGATTGAATTCGATTTCGATATTCTAGCAGGCTTAATAGCTGAGGAGTTTAAGAAAAAAGGACAAAAGATAATCGACGAAAACGTGAAAGCGGCAAGGTCAGGATATGAATTTACACAACAAAATTACAAAGGAACTTGTTGCTATATCATTAAACCTAGAACTGCTCCAAAGACAATTATTCTGACTTCGAACGAAGCAGTTGGACTTGGTGCCCTCTTTGCGGGCTGTAAATTCGTAAGCGCATATCCCATGACGCCAAGCACTAGTATTTGGGTTACCATGAAGGCTTTAGCTCACGATGACTTTGTATTTGTGCAAACCGAAGATGAACTTGCTTCAATAAACATGGCTCTTGGGGCTGCCTACGGTGGAGTTAGAGCTATGACAACAACTTCTGGTGGAGGCTTTGCTCTTATGAATGAAGGGTTCAGTTTAGCAGGTGCTACTGAAACACCGATCGTTGTGGCATTGGTAAGTAGACCAGGCCCCGCAACAGGCTTGCCTACCCGTACAGAACAGAGCGATTTAGAATACGTACTGCATGCAGGGCATGGTGAGTTTCCTAGAGTCATTTTTGCACCAAGTTGTCAAGAAGAAGCATTCAGATTGACTGTGAAAGCGTTTAACATAGCTGAAAAGTATCATGTGCCAGTAGTAATTCTTCAAGATCAACATTTGGCAGATTCTTATCGCACGGTTGACCCTGCTGACTTTAACATTGACGATATAAAAATTGAAAGAGGACCGATGGCCACAGAAGAAGAATTGAAAGCAAGTGTGGATTACAAAACTCATCTCGTTACAGAATCAGGTGTTTCTCCTAGAGCCCTTCCGGGGACAAAAGGAATTATTGTAGCCACTGCCGGAGATGAACATGATGAATATGGGCATATCATTGAAGACGCTGAAACACGAAATAAACAAATGGAAAAAAGAATGAGAAAATTAGAT
>JAEORY010000731.1 GCA_016840645.1 Candidatus Borrarchaeota archaeon
GAACTATATCGCCGCTGCTGATTTTCAATTCGATTCAAGCGGTACGTTAATCTGTCCTGCCGGTAAAGCGATGAAATCATCATGTCCGAATTGGCGTGACAAGAAAAAGGGATACACTGGAAAAACCTTTAAAGGTTTCGAGAAATACTGCAGTGTTTGCAAGCTGCGGGATAAGTGTTTACGCTCTTCGGCTTCCAAAGTGCGACAGGTAACAAAGATCGATGCGGGAATCAGACACAAGCAGAAGAGCGCAGTCCAACAAATGGTGGAACGATTCGACACTTTGCGCGGGCGGTTTTTCTATAGCAGAAGAATGGGAACGGTGGAGCCGGTGTTTGCGAATATCAGGAACACGCTGGGGATGGACCATTTTACCTTACGTGGCAGAGAGAAAGTCGATACACAATGGAAGTTATTCTGCTTAGTGCACAATATAGGAAAGATTGCGAGGTATGCAGCGACATAGAAAAGAGTAGAGTAGAAAAATGTGATGGTTAAAAAGTGAATTGGACGGAATAAATAAGTATGAAAAGATGGGTCCTCGAAAGAGGGTTTTTCTACAGGCTCGTTATCTAAAATCCAGGATTAAATATATACATGTCCAATAGTATCAATTGGCAAAATCCATATGATTGTTGTGGGAATCTCTGGTTGAAGGGTAATCTTCATGTACACACCACTAGAAGTGAAGATGGTAAAATACCACTAGATGAAGTAATCAAATTGTATGAAAATATGGACTACTCCTTTATTGCCTTAACTGATCACAACACAATTACAGATCCAACAATATACGATTCGTCGATCTCGCTTCTTGCAGGAATTGAGGTAGATATCGAAAATGCTAATCACACTTGTATAATCAATCCGGATAAGACCGAGATTATTGTAGAAAATTTTCATTCTCATCAGGACTTATTGAATAAGAACTATAATAAAGGTAACTTGGTAGTTCTCAATCATCCAGATTTTGGAATAAAAGGACATTATACTATCAAATATTTGAATAATATGGAAAGTTTCACAGGAATCGAGATATACAATAGCAAAATTGAAGGAGAAGATGGGTCACCCGTTTCAACTGCAAAATGGGATAGTTTACTCAGTTTAGGTAAGATGATTTTAGGTTTTGCTAGTCAAGATTTACATGATGAAACAGATCTTAAAGATTGCTGTAATGTCGTAAAAGTACAGACCAAGGACATAAAAGTTATTTTCAACGCTTTGAGAAAAGGTAACTTTTATTGCTTTTACGGCGTTGAAATAACTGACATTGGCAGGGATAAAAACACAATATATGTAAATTCAAGCAATGCTGATTTAATTCGTTTTCTTGGTTCTGGCGGCAGAATACTTAAGGAAGTACATGGAAAAAAAGCAAAAATTAATTTCTTAGATGAAGCTAAATACAAGTATATCCGTGTTGAATGTTTGGGACACGGTAAAGATATTTCTTGGTCTCAACCTTTCTTTCGAGACTAAACGGATAGTTCTGAAATGGTATAGGTTTATATGATTAATAGTAAACTATATTGGATGAATGTTAATATAGCAATACATGACTGAATATTAGATAGCAATATAATTTTGGCTTTTACTGTTTCGCTTAGACAGAAAACAGTTGCATAGTCCAATTCGATATCCAATAGAATTATTGGTCACTGTATGCGCTGTGACAGAACTCCTACTGTGATTGAATAAAATGATATAGGGTTAAGATGTAAAGCAAGCGGTTGATAGAACGATCTGATCTACACATGGCTTCGGGCTTATCGTTTAAACGAGCTTTGATCACCTTTCAATACGTAAATAAAAACTAGTTTTATGAGATTGTTGAAGGCTTTACAGGTTAATAAAATTGAATAGTAGGACCAAAGAAAAGAGAATTCTCTTTCAGAATGCTGGTGTCACACATCAGGTTTATCGGCTATTAGTCTGGAAAACTAAGAGCTATGAACATTAAAAGCGGGTGAAAACGATTTATAGTTTTGTTAATGTCTTAGATGTACATTTATTCTTTCATACAACAGTGAAAGGAGTAAGGTGAACTCAAAAGAACGGGTACTAACAGTATTGGAACATAGAACTGTTGACAGAGTACCAATCACAAACCGATATACTACAGAGATAGCTGCTCAGCTAGCACAGATTGTTCAAGTAGATTCTGCGGACCCCTTCGATTTGGAAGTGGCATTAGGGCATGACATGCTTTGTATGAAAGAGATTGGTATCGTCAACACCTACTCGGTCGACTCAAATCGAAAAGTCGGCGATGAATATGTTGACGATTTTGGTATCGTTAAAAAAATCATCGAATATGACGGTGGTTCATATGTAGAGATTGTTAGAAATCCGCTGGAAAACATAGACAACTGGAGCTCATTTCGATTTCCCGATCCGGATCGGCAATTAACGCTGCAGAAGCAGTATCGAGAGTTTTCCGAAGGTATCGCAAAATATGGCAAAACTCACGCCATTGTAGGCGGTGTCACATGCACCATATTCGAGGGTG
>JAEORY010000070.1 GCA_016840645.1 Candidatus Borrarchaeota archaeon
TATAGTTTTTTGGTGAAACCAATTATAGTACCTACGGGGCGTAGGGATGTTAAGCCTGTGGAGATAAGACCTCCGTAACCCGCAAGGGGATCGAGTCCGTCATTGAAGCAGGAAGCCTCGATGCTTTAGCACGAGGTAGCTCACATGCTTTGGAAACAGTTCAATAAGAAAATTTTTTAGTAAGCTGTCGAAAACAACTATTTTGTATTTTATTTCGCGGACTTCATCCTAGAGACTATTTCCAAAGCCCTACACTATCAAAAAATTTGTTATACACGATTAAAATTGCCAACCAAAGCCCTTGAAATATGAACGGGACTTTATTGTAAAAATGGCTGCTTTCATTAAGAAAATCACCTAAATAAATGTAATACACATAATAATTGAGTGTCGCGAGGATTAAAACCAATAGAGTTCTCATAAAAACATTAAATCTTTTATCGTATTCATTAGGCCAGTTATAGCAATAAACTGCCCAGAAATATACCCATGAAATTATAAATATGGAAAAATTTGCAGCATTTCTTAGATACCAATCACTACCTGGATTTTCCCACAGAAACCAAGATTGGGTAGATACTAGTACAAGAAGTGCAAAAAAAACATAGCCTCCAACCAAACATATTGAACTTGCAAATATTCCTTGATAGGGTTGGTTTTTTATTCTCTCAATTGGCCAACTTTCCCATAGTATCCTTAAAAGCAGTGTAACTGCTAGGGCGCTGTAAAGATACCCAATAAAGGCGTTAAGACTTATAACTGGTTTAAATTCACTATTTGCTATTTGTGCTGGGAGAACAAACCAAGCATAGGTTAAAACTAGAAGAAAAGTGCACCATAGAAACTCAAGAACTCTTATTTTGTATCTATTAAGCTCGTTTAAAGGCCAATGTCCCCAAAAAAACGACCACAATAAATAGATGAAAATGCCTGTCGATGATATGAAAAATAAAGAAGTATCTTTGACTCGATTAAAAAGCGAGTTAATTTCACCCCATACTAATGTAATATATGCAATTATTACAAACATAACTGCAATATTTAAGGCAGTTAGCGCTAACCCTGTCTCGTGTTCTCTTATTTTTAATGTAGTCTTTAGAAACTCTTTGAATTTCATCTCAGGGTCAATGAATTGGAGATATAGGATTATTGATAGAATAAATAAAAAGATGTAGTTGAGAACAAGATCAGCTGAAGCCTCTTCATACAACCGGAAAGTTCTCCAAATAAAAAACTCGCCTTCGGGATCGATAAAAAGCCACCAAATAAAAAGCGATAAAGCGAATGTAAACGCGAAAGTTAAAATTGTTGTAATAATGGGATTATATCGTGGGATGATCTCAGTTTCTTTTTCCTTTGATTGAAATGCCATTCTTGTCATCCTCGAATTTCGTAATCATTGATAAAGGTTATAGAAGTTTAATTTTCAAATATTTCGTATTTCCCAGTATCTCCAATATCTACTTATATTTCATATTCTTCGGGCTGTAATGAATAAGCACTACTAAGTTAAAAAGATAAGTGAAGTTCAAAAAAATGGAGAAAAGACTGTTGTGTTCCTAAATCGCCTTGCTTTTCGCGGTGTATCCCGATAATAACTCACTATTTATCAGTTCTATCAAATGGTCATTTGTCGACAGGATTCCTATTAGATCTCTTCCTTTTACTGCTGGAGCTATGAGAACTTCTTCGCTATCTCGCGAAATTACATAGATCTTCGGATCAGGATAGTTTCTAACGCGGACATTTCCACGCTCTTGAAGTTGCCCTGCATCTTTCATATTAGCCTCAGCTAATTCTGTAACACATGTGACACGTATCGTTTTCTTAATATTTGATAAAGAATCTACTGGTATATCTTCAAATTTTGGCGTTACTAAAATGAGATTTGCTTTTGTTCTGTCTATAATAGCCTTTATGTTGAAAAGGATATTTGCATCCCCAACCACACGGTATGTCTGTTCAACTGGCAAAGGCTCTGCTTTTCTCGAAAGTTTTTGAATTGTGCCTAGCACACGGGCTGCCTTATTGCTTGCGGCTACCGCAGCTTCTAGTTCAGATGGGATTACATTGACTACATCAGTTAATTCTTTTTCGATTCCTTCGACTCGATTAGTGACTATTTGGAGTAGTTCATCTTTGTGGGTAACTACAGTGCCTTCATAGTTCTGAATTTGTGAAGAAGTTGTCTCAGATAATTTTTCATTAAGTTGTTTTGTTGCTGTTTCGACTTCTATGCCTAAATTCTCCAGAAATTCATTAATTTTGTCAATACTACTATATATGTTCTCGCGGTATTTTGTAGTTTGTACAGAGAGTAAATTAGAGAAGGATCCCTTAAAATCAACAGTTCCTTCAAGGATCGTTGTTGAGGGCCTTGATAAGAGTTGATCCAATCTTGTGATTATCTGCTCTAGTCGAGTATCAAATTTTGCAAGATAATCTTTCCCGCTGGCTATAAGTGCGTTTTTTAATTCGTCTACCTTTTGTTTTACGGATGTATTCGCTTGATCCAATATCTTATCGAATTTAGTTAGTATCGTCTCAATATCTTCAGTAATTATTCCCTCTTTCTCCTCTAAAACGTCAAAAATGGTCTTTTTGATCTCAGAGATCTCGGAATCTGCTTCTTTGACTTTCTCATTTACGCTAACGGAAAGTTTATCAAGTTCTGTTGTAACCTCTTTAAGTTCCGTGGCTCCTTCTGTAGTTTTTTCTAACTTTTCAAGAAGGGCTTTTGCTTGAGGTTCAAACTTTTGTATGATATTTGAGTCCAGTTCAGCTAAAGTTGAAGCCGATTCATCTAATGTCCCTGATAGTTTGTTTAACATATCTTCTGTCTCTGAAAGTTTGGTGTTAAGTGTTGAATTAAATCCCGATACTTTTTGTATAGTTTCCTCAAGTACATTCAATACAATATCCGATAGATTCTGTTTCAACTCCATCAGATGTGATGTCGAAGCATCTATCTTCTCCTCAGTTATTTTTTCAATTAAAGTTTCAACAGATTGTTCAGTTTCCGTTTTTCTTGTATTAATTTCGTCTTCAGCTTTTTCTTGTAACGCTGAGTTATTGCGTTCTATCTCTGCTCCCTTTTCGTTTAGGATAGTATTCGTATTCTCTTGTAGAGAATGTAAATTGCTTTCATTTATTTCTTTAAGAGAGTTTGCTAGAGACTCAACATTCGTTTTTATCGTGTTGAGCAGCGAATCCTGCGCTGTTATCTCTTCAATGGTTCTTGTAGTTGTATTCATTTTATGTTGTATCAAAGTAGATACAATCTTTTCTTCGTATTGAGAAAATGACTCGTTGAACTGTCCTACCCAACTATTGCTGGATTCTTGATTCGCGTCTCGAAGATTTTCGAGGATTTTAGTGAGAGTATCGCATAAATTGGTCGTAAGTTCCTTCCTTTCATTCATGTTTGACTGTAATTGTAAATCTATTTGTTTTCCAGCCTTTTCTAAACTCTTAGTGTTTATAGCAGCTGTTTTTTGAATTTCTTCAAAAGCAGTTTTAGCCTCATTAAGTTTCTCGGTGAGTACTTTTCCAGCAGCAAAAGTCATTTCATTGATCGATTCTTTATTTTCTTCCAATCTGAGCACAACAGATTCTTTAGCCTCTGAATTATTGGTTTTTAAACCATTAGTGAAGCGTTCTAACGCATTCTCTATCTCTTTTTGAAAAGCACCTTGGAAGGTGGATGCAAAGTTTGAAACGATTGTTTCATAGGTTGTGTTCATTTTCTCAAAATTGGATTCGGCGTCTTTTTCTATGGTCTCCACTCTGTATGTCATATTTCGGCTAATATTATCCAATAAGGATGATACTCCCAACTCATACGCTTCCGTGTTTGAGTTTATTACATCTCTGACCTGTGCTCTCAATGACTGCAATTCTCCCTCCATTGACGCCAAGTCTGTCATGAATTCCTCTAACCCTGCCTTGCGCAAGCCGAATAAACTGCTGGCTTTTTCTTCGGTCTTCGTTTTTAAAACGTCAACGATAGACAAGAGTCGTCCAGAAGTATCCGCGAAGCGTATGTCAAGTTGACTTATTCGATCCTTATGCTCCTCTAACTCTTTCTCGATGACATTTGGCACTTCATCTCTTATTCCCATGCTTTCTGTGAGCACATTGTCGATGAACGTTTTCATAAGTTCCATATTTTGCTTTTTTGACTCCTCCAGTTGTTTAAGCACATTTTGAGAGGTTCCCTCAATATGGGCCGCAGTTTTTCCTTTTACATCTGTGAACTGCTTGTCCATATTTTTATTGCTAACCGAGAACATCTCTAAAAGATCTGTCTGGGTCTTTTCATTTGATTCTTTTAGTTTTCCGTGTTCTATATTGAATTGTTCTTTAATTTGTTCTTTTGTCGTATCTATAGTTGTATTCGCTTTGGTGATCATTTCTGAGAGTGCTTCATCAATTTCTTTAACTATAGTTTGATTAGCATCTTTGACTTGTGAAATCGCTTCTTTAAGTTGATCAGTTGTTTTTGTTAACAGGTCAGCATCCTTTTTTTCACTTTCTTCTAAAGTTTGAGAGATTAATTCTATGTTTGCTTTAATTTCTGTGGTTATTTTTTCCTGGTTTTCTTCTGTTAACCTCGTAGCGTCATTAACAGAATTTTCAATAAGTACGTTCGTAGAAACAATACTATTATTCACAACATCGGATAATTCATATGCAAGCGTACTAAATTTTTCCTGTAAACGAGTGCTACCTTCAAAGAATTCTTCTAAGAGTTGCTCCATCGATTGCCCAACAAGTTCGTGTACCTTACTTTTCGCATCTTTAATTGTTTGTGAAACCACATCTAAAAGCTCTTTTTGCATTGTTTCCGCGTTTGAGGCATGTGACTTCAAGAGACCATCAAAATCACTTTTTAGTGAACTTATCTCAGTTAACATTTTGGTAAGGTTTTCACTAATTTCTTCCTTTAACTGGTTCATCTTTGTAACAATATCGTCTCTCTCTGTATCTACAAATGTGTCTACTTGTGTATTAAACGCTTCAATCTGCGTTTTTAGTCCTTGATCAAGTGAAGTTACAGTATTTCCAGCATCTTCGATTTTTGCTTTGATTAATTCAGCAAAAGATGATATTCCTTCTTTCGTTTTATTTATAATTTCCATATTTTTTTTCTTTAGGTCCTTAATAACAGCCTTAACTTCAGCGAGTGAGCTTTTTAACATGCCACTGCTTTCATCTTTGAAGGTCATGAGTTTAGTATCTATATTTGAAATATTAGAAAGAAGTGTAGTTGAAATATTAGAAAGAAGTGCATTGAGTTTTTCCTTAAAGGCGTCAATAGATGAAATTGCAATGCCTTCTGTTTTTTCTTTAGCATCCGTAAATCCAGTTGTATAAACCTGAGTTAGGTTAGTCAGCGTTTCACTAGCATCTTTTTTAAATTTCTCAACATCCTCTGCATCTGTCTCCTCAGTACTTTCAAGCAGTTGTTCGCTCTTTTCTTGGTAGCGTGTAACGTTTGCTCTCCAATCATTTATTTGTTCTCTAATGGCTTCTGCCAATTGTTCGTTTAGTGTCCGCATTTCGGCTTCAAATTCGTTTGAAGTATTATCTAATGCATCAAATAATGTGTCTTTAAGTCCGGTCAATGTCTCTTCAAACGCGGTATAATTATCTTTTAAGGTGGTTGTTATTGTTTCTCTATTTTGGTCAGCATCAGATTTGACGTGCTCGCCGAAATCCTTTGAAATTGAATCAATCTGCTCTTTGGTTATATCAACATTTTTCTTGAATTCTTCAAGATGTTCATTAATTACTGCGGTTGTAGATTCCTTGAATCCTTGAAGTTGAGATGACAACGCGTTCTTGACGTCATTCCATTTAGCTGTTATCTTGTCGCGTACATTTGACAGCCGTTGCGTGAGATCTTCTTCGACTTTTTCGCTTAAAACGATTCGTGGTTCCATAGCTACTAGAATATCTACTTTACCTGGAATCCGACGAATTAGCCCCTTCTGTTCAAGTGCGATCAAATTACTTTGTATTTCTGGAAGAGGGTCTCCTGCATAAAGAACTAATTCCTCTAATGTTTTCGCTCCTAAACCAACGATTGTTTCGTAAATTTTTCTTTCAATTTCATTGAGCCCGATTAATTCGTATACTTCTTCTGCATTAAGCATTATCCAATCTCCTCTTATTTGCTCATTTCTCGTGAAATTTCATCAATTGATTTCTTAGCATCGTTAAAATCTGTTTGAACTGGTTTCTTCAGGCGATCTAGTTCCTTACCGATCCGTTCCACACTATTAGAAAGTTCCCGTAAGGATCGTGTCAATGATTTTAATTCTTCTTTCAATTTGTCTTTATCTTCATTTATTGCTGATGAATAAGTGTTTGTTAGATCTATAAGTTGTTTCTTCGCCCCCTCTTTCTGCTCCTCAAGTGTCTTGGACACATTCTGACTCATTTCGGTGTTAAATCTATCCAGTTTTTCGTTCTCAGCTAGAAGAACATCCAAGAGTCCCTTCTTAGAATCTTCAGCTAAAGATGTCAATTTAGAGATGGTGTCTTCTAATAGAGAATTCAATTTATCCTTTGTTGTGTCCTGCGTGTTTGCATTTGCCGCGGTTATACTATTAATCCACTGAGAAACCTGTTCTTTCATCATATCGTTATGTTCTCTGGTGGTGTCGCTATGTTCCTTTGTAGCGTCATTATTCTCTTTTAGTGCATTACTATGACTTTCGGAGATAGTCTTTAGCTGATTTCTAGTGCTGTCATTAACGTTTTTGCCAATTGTATTTACTGTAGTATTCATCTCATCATCGCTATTCTTAAAGCGGGCATTAATTGTCTCTTTGATCACTGTTAGCGCTTTAGACACGTCTGTGACCGTTTCATTCATAGCATTTGTAAGATTGTCATTATGAGTTGTCGTTTCCGATTTGTAATTCTCTGAAATACTTGCTAATTCCTGCGCTACGGTTTTTTCTAACTCTTCGGTCGCGTTCGTGAAATTATTTTTATGAGACTCCAGGGATTCTGTCATATTTGTCTGTAGATCGGTTGTTGTTGCTTCATGGGTTTGTTTTTGTTCGTTTAATGAGTTAAGCGTATTTTCTTTGAGGTTATTCATTTTAAGTTTAAAATCTTCCATGGCTTTCGCTAGAAATTCTTCAGTTTCTGCCTTAATCTTCTCTACATTATTCTTGTGAGCTGAAAGAGTGCTATCTACTATTGTTATAAATTCACCTTCATAAGATTCGCAGACTTCTGCTACTGTGGCAATATTTTCTAAAAAGGCTGTTCGCATTTGCGAGTTTTGGTCGTGAATTAATTCCTCGATCCGTGTTAAGATATCTTTAATGCCTGTTTGCATCTGATCTTGGGTAACTTCAATTGTGCCTTCAATATTTTCAAGGCTTTTAACCAACTTTTCACTAAAAGCTAATTCAAGTTCTTCTTTCTTTTCTGTAAATTGTTGTTCTTGAAAACTCATTAACTCAAAGGCTTTTTTCATCATGCCAGTTTCTAATTGGGTTTTAACTTCATCTATTTTTGTTTCGAGAATATCTGAGAGAAGGTTCTCCACTCCAGCAATTACTTCGTTATATGTTTCCTTATGTGTTTCAAAAGTTTGTGATGAGTCTGCTTTTGTCTTTTCGATACTTGTAGAAAACTGAGATCGCTCGTTTTCAAGAAGATTTTGCAGAAGTTCTTTGATAGAATCTGCTTGATGCATAAGCATGTTTATAGATTCCATAATCAGAGTACTCGATGCATTTTTTTTGCCTTCGAGCATCTCTGAAAACTGAACAGATTTCGCTTCTAACTCGTTAATCAAGCTTTCTCGCGTTTCATTAAAATTAGTCGAAAGTTCTGAGTATTTTTGCGTCAATTGTGTGCTTATTCCTTCTTCATGATTCTTGAGGAGTTCTGTAGAAGTCTCATTAGCATTCTGAAGTATATCTACTATTTTTTGATGGAGTTGGTCATTAATTTGATTCTGTGTAGTTAGAAATTCACCAAATTTCCCTGTTGCTTCTTGTACCATCCCTTGTGAATCAGTTTTCATCTTTGCAACATTTTCATCGAAAAACGTGAGTCCATCCCTTTCTTCATTTAACGTCGTATTAAATTGGCTGGTGATTCCTTCGAGCTTTTGACTAAATTGAAGTTCATTCAGAATATTCTTGAGTTCTGTGACATTTCTGTCTATTTCTGTAATTATAGTCGTTTTTGCGACTTCTAGTTTTTGCTCTAACTCTTCTTGAAGAAGCAAATTTTGCTTCTTTAAATTCTCTTGGATCTCTTTCGTATCTTCTTCTATCTTTTTTTCTCCTTCCTGAAAAACCTTTTCTCCAGTTGATTTGATTTCTTCATATCCCGACGAGAGTGTCGAATTAAATGCAGTAAAATTTTCCTCAAATGACTTCGAAATCTTATCAAGATCTTTTTTAATCGTTTCCAACCTTGTTAGGGCATTTTCTACCTTTTCAGACATTATTTATCCCTCTTAGGTTCTATAATTATTTTTTTTGCAAGTTTATCAAACTCTTTTCGATATAATTCATTGTTTATGGATTCTCGAGCCTTTTGACAAACTTTTTTTGCTCTTGCCCCCTCATTCGCCGTCTTGTAAAGTGAATAAGCGCGCCTATAAAATAAGCGAGTAAAAGCGTCAAACGACTCTGCGGCGTATACATCTCCAGCTTCCTCATATAACATTGCGGCGTTCCTCGACAACGCGTTCCTTTTCCACTCGCTTCCTATTTTATCATAAAGCCTTGAACCATTTGCAAGAAACTTGCGTGCATAATAGGGTTTTTTAACCTTTGAAAATCTCTTGGCCATCTCATCACATAAGAGAGCTGCGCGTTCAAAATCATCTATTTTTTCAAAAATTTTTGTGGCATTTGAGAAAAGCACAAAGGCTTCATAAAACATTTCCTGTTCCATTAAAACTTCACCCATGGTGCTATAAGATTCTGCAATTTCTGTAAGAATCGGCGTTTCACGTTGGGCGAAAGCAATATTAGTCAATTCATCCAATTTCTCCTTAATCGGGGTATCTGGTCTTTTTCCTGCACCTATCGATTCTTTAAACAAATCTAGAAGTATATTTGCTCTTCCAAAGATATTCAATCGTTCAGATGTTCTCTTTAATGTTTGAAACAGAAATTTAGAAGAAAAATAGACGAAGGTATTTTCTACCACTAGAAGCTGTTTTTCTTGCAGATTATTCAAGATAGTACTTATATCGTCTTTTAAATCAGAACTAGCTTCTAGTTCTGACAAAGTATCTAAATTTTCTTTGCGTGAGGCAATATTTTCAAGTATTTTAAGTTCCTCATCATGTAAATCAAATATATCAACTATATTTTCATTTAGAATCGCATCTTTGCATTTATCCCAGACATTTTCTTCTATTGATGCGTTTTCTCTGTTTTCATAGAGATAACTAGTTGCTAAAGCTAGAACAAAGGGGACTCCTCTTCCCGCTCGAATAAGTTTTTCTTTCACATCTTTCGAAATAGTTATTTCATATTGTGTTTCAACTCGTTTTAGAAATATCTCCGCTTCTTTTGAACTCATTTTTCCAAGGGAGAACATTTCAAGATGTGATTCCAAGTTCAGTGAAGGGATATATTTCACAAACTCATCAGTAATGGAAAATATAATTATTACATTGTATTTTTTTTCTTTCAATTCTTTAAGAATTTCAATCAAAATGTGATAAGCGTTTTCAAAATCTCTAATTGCAAAAAATTCCGTATCATCGACTAGAAACATAGCCCAGATTTTTTGTGACTCCAGTTTTTCCTGAATTTCATCTAATCCTCGAAAAAATTCATCAATATATTCTGAAAGTACTTCAGATGTTGTAGTCGTTCCTTTAGGTAACGGTATCATTTCTAAATCTACTTTCTTTCCAAAACGTGTTTTCTTTTCGGGCACGAGAGTTACTATTTGACTTTTTAAGTCAGTGAAAAAACTCTCGGCGGTTCCTGGGGTGATTTTTTTATAAATAGTCTGGAAACGTTCTATCTGCGCTAACTCTTGAAATTTCATCAACGTAAGACTCTTACCCATACCCCTCTCACTACTAAGAATACCTCCTCGTTTTTCTTCGCTTCCTGTCTTAATTTTTGTTAAAAAGTCTCTAAATCGATTTATTTCGTCTGTTCTTCCTGTGAATAACTCAATATTGGATATCATGGCGTTTTCCATATTATCTCTCCACCATTTCCTATACTTACTTACCTAAGACTTTCATTCATTCAATCTATAATAATTTCATGATTGACTATTTTAGCACGTAGTCGCGCGCGATAACTCACCAAAATGGTATGGTTCAATAGAGTTAGACTAAAGGGGTTTTTATACTCAAATGATATTATTAAATACTGAAAACGCGTGCTCTTCAATGAAACTGTATTCCAAAAGAGAAAAGAGAAAAGACAAAAGACAAAAGTGGAGATTGCTGTAAGTGAGAGTTAAAAGAACTGAACACATCTAGCTAAACCCCACTATTACCCTTAGTTACTTGTGTCATCTCTCAAAAAACTTGTATAATGAAGCTAACTACAGTATTAAACAGTCATTGAAGAACCAGGGTAAGTGGATACGGTACAACCAACTCTATCAGCAGTTAAAACGCAGTACCAATTACCAACAGTTGCCAGCGAAAACAGGACAACAGATCCTTCGATTGCTCGATAAAGCATGGAAATCCTTTTTTCGAGCGATTAAAGAATGGAAACGCCACCCAGTGAAATTCAAGAAGAAACCACGGCCACCTAAATACAAAAAGAAGAATGGCGAACATCTGTTAGTGTTTACTAACCAACAGTGTCGCATCAAAAACAACGTGCTCCTATTCCCAAAGAAGCTCACCTTTGATTATGACATAACCACACGACTAGCAGATACCATCGATCTGAGAGAAGTGAGAGTACTTCCCAAAGGAGTAGGGTATGTGTGTGAAATCGTTTATAAGAAAGTGATTGCACCGAAGACAACTAACAAAAGGTGTATTGCAGGCATCGATTTAGGGGTCTCGAACATCATCACTCTGGTGAACAACATCGGCAAAAAACCGATTGTTGTTAAGGATGATGGAAGAGGGATAAAGAGCATCAACCAGTTCTATCAGAAGGAAAAGGCGCGGTTGCAGAGCATTTATAAGAGACAGGGAATACAAGACGGTAGTAAAATGAAGAAACTGCGTGTCAAGTACGAAAAAAAATCGAAGGATTACATCCACAAACTCAGCAGAAGCATTATAAACTGGTGTGTGCACCATAACATCGGCAAACTGGTGATTGGGTATAATCCCGAGTGGAAACAACAGGTGGAATTAGGCACACGGAATAACCAAATCTTTGTGTTGATCCCCTACCAGAAAATCATCAACCAACTAACTTACAAAGCGGAAGAAGAGGGGATAGCGGTAGAATTGGTGGAAGAAAATCATACCAGCAAGTGTAGTTTTCTGGATAATGAAGCAATAGAACATCACGAACAGTATCTAGGAAAGAGGGTAAGAAGAGGGTTATTCAGAAGTGCACAGGGGATGCTCATCAATGCCGATGTCAATGGAGCGGGTAATATAGTACGAAAAAGCGAACCGAACGCTTTTACTAGAGTAAAAGCCGACGGGGTAGGAGGGTGTTTCGAGTTACACCCAGTACGATGGAATCTAACTGATGATGATGAGATCGCACGAAGCAATTTGAACCATATGGTTCAAATTTCATAACCCATATTCTCATCGCTATAATGTATTCAATTGTTTTTCAATAGGTTTCAATGAAACCTAAATAAATATGCTTTTACAATTAGTTTGCCACTTCAAATCACTTAGGAGGCGTATTTCATGGTTCAACTTAAAGGCATAAACGTACCGGTCGTTACTCCTTTCAAAAACAATGAAATAAATGAGGACGGTTTCAGAACCATAATCAACTATTTGATAGAAAATGAAGTTCACGGTATTATCCCATGTGGGTCAACAGGCGAAACAATCAACCTTAGAATGGATGAACGAAAAAAAGTTGCAGAGATAACAATTGATGAGGCAAGTGGACGCATATCCGTTATTGTCGGTACTGGTGATAGTTCTACCGATCGTGCAATTGAATTAACAGAACATGCGGCTGATATTGGTGCTGATGCTGTCCTATTGGTTACCCCTTTTTACTTCAAACCCAGTCAAGAAGCGATCTATGAATACTTTTCTGCAATTGCATCAACTATTGACATCCCTATTCTCCTCTATATGGTTCCTAAGTTTACTGGTGGCGTAGAAATTGATCCTCAAACTGTGGTGCGTCTACAAGAATACTCAAACATCATAGGAATAAAAATGAGCATAACGGATATCAGAAAAATCTCCACAATGATAAATGTCGCATCAAATGAAAATTTTGACGTGTTTGCTGGAAGTGGAAGTGCTATTTTTGCAACATTGATGCTTGGAGGAATAGGTGCCGTACCAG
>JAEORY010000071.1 GCA_016840645.1 Candidatus Borrarchaeota archaeon
CAATCATGCCCATTAGAATTCAATTCAAACCCTAAATATGATCCACCCCAGCGGAGGATCAACTCAAGTTTGTTAAGCTTATCAAGTCGGAATACGACCTCATCTTCAGGAAATCCTGAGATCAAGGAGATTATCTTTATAGGAACATGTTCATATGCTCTTATACCGCGCTCAATCGCTTCTAAAATTTCAAAATCATCGTTATCCAATTTCTTAAATGCGTTGATAGCTTTTTGTGACATTCCTAAACCCAATTAACGCCTTTTTTATTGGGTGAATTAGACTTCAGAGATCGCAACAAAGATCTATAAGTTTAGGTAAAACCTTAAATGTTATAATAAAACATTTATAACATATAATTTCATTTATAACATATAATTTCTAATATATATTAAATCAATGTGCAGTATTTGTAACGGACTTTTAGATATTTAAATATCAGTAGGAAGTGCGGAGATGCCTAAAGACTTAATTGTAAAAGATGAAGATGTTTCAAAGGTTGCAAAAGCATTAGCTTCGGGAACAAGATGGAAAATACTTAAGTTATTGAAAGTAGAGGCACTCGATGTAAGTAGAATTGCAGAAAAAATAGGTCAGACAGAAGCAAACATAAGCGCACAGATCAAAATCATGGAAAATGCGAATCTTATTGAAACTTACTACGAACCTGGAGTGCATGGTGTACGAAAAGTATGTAGACCTGCCATTGATCGTATTATTCTCACGACAGATTAAAGGTTTTTTTCTCATATCTCTTTGCTACATCCTCCAACGGTATTGAAATCGGGGGAGACGGCGAATATCTTGTTCTTATTTGGACGAAGATTGGATGCGTTACTGCATTTCCCACAATGAGTGCCTCACCTACGTTAAGGGTTGTTATTGTATCTAATGAAGCTTTGTCGACCATTTCTGAACTCTGACCAATGAGTTTAAGGTCGTATGGGTTTGTTATTCGCAGATAAATTTGGCTGTTTAATTGGCTAAGCACAGTAGTACTTAAACGCACAGGACGCTGTGAGATTAGCACTAATGAAGCATAGAACTTTCGACCCTCTCTAGCAATCGTTTCAATAATGCCCTTTGATATGGCTGGTCCTTCTGGACAGAATTGATGAGCTTCCTCTAGAATAAAAACGAAGGGTGGGATTTCTCCTCGCTTTCTCAAATTAAATAAACTATTAATTAAGTAATTGACTATTATCTGCTTTTTTCGTAGACTTATGATTTCACGAAGATCGAAGATCGTGGCTTCACCAACTCGAATTCTTTCTTTTAGCGAAGGATGTTCCTCAACCCCGAACAGCTGTGTACTTTCTAAGTCGTAAAACCATCCCATCATTGCCTCTTTTGTTCTTGGATTCATTTCACTTTGTTCAATCATTCCAATAAGCTCAATTAAATCGTAGGGTTTTCCAGTTTTACCACTCATTCCTCTCAATTTTTTGATGATCTTGTTTAACTCCCTTATTTGAACGTAACTCATTTGTGGTTGAAAACTTGCAAAATTATAACTGGTAAGTTTAGGGACACCGAGTTGAATGTAGGGTCCATTAATCAAATTTGTTTTTTCAGAGAAATCAAATTCAGAGGAGTCAGAGGTGGTCGCGAAACTCGTGTATTCTCCATGCACATCAAGAATTACGACTGCCACTCTACCTTGTTCTGGCTTTCTCATTAACAATTCTTCAATCAATACGCTGGTTAGATAACTTTTACCAGCCCCTGAAATTGCAAGGATTGCCACATGTTTTTGAAATAATCTCGTGAGATTGAGCGTTACTGGAACATCATGATGGAGTAATTTCCCAAGATTGACGCCTGAGGGATCTAATCCTAATACCTGTAGTAGCATCTCCGGAGTTGCTAAAAAAACTTTATCACCGGGACCAGGCGGGAAAGTGACGCGTTCAAGTCTTCCCGATTGGGAGATTCTCCCCATAGGCTTTCCTTCAGCAAGAATGTATTCCCAACGATCTGCTGGAAAGATAGTTGTAAGAGGTCCACTCCTTTCGTATTCTTTTACGGCTTCTGCGCTCTCGAAATACCTATTCGTCTTCATAATATTTGTTACTGTCGCAATGAGAATTCCATCAACATCATCGCTTTCAACGGCGATAAACTGACCTTTTCTCAACGGTATCGAATTTTCGATTTCCGTGATAACCAGTTTGAATTCACTGGGTGTTGGTGAATCCCTCGCTGCAATAACAGTACCTATCGGCTTTTTCATGTTTTTCACTTTTTTACCTAAACGGTCTTCGATCGCGTCTTAATTTTAATAAAGATGATGAATGCCCGATCTTATCAAGTAATTGACTGTAAACAAAATCTAAATCATAATCATGTATCTTAGCTCTCGCGTCGGCCTCGATCAGAACAGATGGTATTCCGTATGCCGCGTGATGGCTTGAAAGTGGATAGACGACCGAAGATACTCTGTCTGCAGTTTTAGGGGGCTCAACGTGTTCTGGATTAAGAAACTCAATACGAGTTGGTTGATCAAAATCAACAGATTTTAGGTAGAAAGCAAAGAGTTTATCACGCCATTGTGCAGAAATACGTGATGGCGATTTCTTAGCATCTGAGGTTAGTAGTCTATAAACAGCAGATCTTTCACCAGACTTTAAAACGCGATATAATAAATCTGTATCCTTTATTTGTTTAATTATGCCTCTATAATCAACTTGTAGTAGTTCAAATAGTTCGGGATACTTTTTTATTAGAGAAGGTAGAATTTCACCTAAGATTTGAGTAAACCGTGTTGATCTACTGTCCTCAACACAACCTACTAATAAAGTCCCATTTTCGCGCGCTTTTTCGTAGAGTTTTTCATAAAATCTCGTCAAGAGTTCTCCTCTTGCAGCAATGGTGGATGTAGCGAATATATCGTATTGTTGGGGATATATCGATCCATCTATCAACAGAAGATCAATTTTTACCTCTTCAATTACGCCTATAGCTGTTTTTACCTCTTCAATTGCACGTTCTAAACTGGATGAGGTTTCAATCTCTGTGCGAGAGACTGGTATGTAATTAACGAGTACATTCAGAGGCGGAACATCCGCTGGATAATATCTAACAACTGGTTTATCTTTAGAAAAATCAAAAATCACCGCAGCTGCTTTGGTGAGGATAATATCAATTGCATGATATAGACGAGAAACCACGCCACCATCTATTCCCGCAATTCTGAGACCAGTTAAACTTGTAGGTTCTACCTTTTTTACTAATTTTCTCTCAATAATCCCATCTTCTTTGAGTTTTGGAAAAGCATCCAAGTCAATCTGTTCTAGCCCTCCCCTAAGGAGCATGCTAAACATTTCTTTATCTCTTTCAAGATCCTTGAGTCTCTTTACAATTAATTCTATTTCGTCATATATAGATCGGATAAACATCTTCTTCCCTAGTTATTTTATTGACTTATCCATAAGTCGTATTGCATTCATTGAAGTAGATCATCAAAAATTAGGTTGTTTACAAAATATAAGTTCCTCTTATTCTGCACTAAAACGTTATTCTGCTTAATTTCATTCAATGTATTTGCTAAATTAGATGAAATCATGTCAGGGTACTGATTCATTTTTTATGAAAAGAAATAAACAAATCTGTTTATCAAAATCCTTCTAAATCTTTCATTAAACTAATTCAGGAAATTATTTGTAAAAAATATGGTAAGACTAACAGAGACCTCGAGAAAGTAGATAGTAACGGACTCCTCAATCATTCGATTAATTCACTGACAAAACTGATAACCATACAGGTTCACATGCCAAAACATGTAGTCAAAGGAAAGATCACATTTTTTCAAAGATTTCATGTTGTACCCATCATTGAACTCCTTAATCGTTTTCTAATTGATCTGAACGTTGATATAAACCAACTTAACCAAAGTTCGAAACATCTTGATTTCATAGAAACCTTACCTAGATCGTCTGTCAGTTCTCTTAAATTCGATGAAGGTGATGATGACTTATTAAAAGCACTCCGCCTAACTATCTTGAAACCTGTATCTGTTTCATACGCTAAGTGGTGCACTCGCTGTCATAAGGTCTATAAAAAACCGAACTGTCGCTGTGGTATTGGTATCAGATGTGCTTGCGGTGGTCGGACACGATACGGACTCTGTCAGAAATGCCGAACATTCACCTATCGAATCGCTATTCAGATTGTGGCTGAAGGATGTGATCAAACAGGTACAATTCTCCTAAAATTCAATGGTAAAGTAGCTAATAATCTGTTAGAGTATTTCGATGGTATCTCTCTGGTAAAAACAATGGCAACTATACAAAGAGAAACGAATTTATCTCCATCAAAAGTTGCTCAGATAACCGCAAACAGCAAATTATCTCATTTACGAGGCAAAGAAATTGTAGTTGCTGGTAAATTATTCCGATTTAAGTTTAATCCACAAAATCCCCGCGCTAAAGGCTTTCCTTGTCTTCAAGTCCTATATTCTCGACATCTTGATGAAATGAATATCAATAAGGAATTAGATTTCATTTTCTTAAAGGCATTAGATAGAAAAATTCCTAAGAATTTACTTCATTTTGCTAAGCAATTACACCTTGATAACAGTTTAGTTGACCGTTTATATGCGAAAAATCAACCGCAAGACCAATCACTGTCTCCCGACAGCACAAGTGAGTCGCTTCCCACTATTTATGATAATCTTCCTTTCCCGTCAAAGCATCTATTATTGTGTGACCTCTTTGATGGACAATTAAAAAGGGCAAAATTCTTCGGAAAGAACTATACCGCGCTTTTTATTCCTAAATTGGAATGTAGAATTGTTCGGGCAACAATTATTGGGACGGTCACCAAGAAACCGCGCGTAACATCTACACAAATTCGTTTTCAAGTCTCTGACAGGAGCACAGACACTCCTCTCCAAATTATTTTGAGAGGAAATCCAAATACAGGAATGCTTCACGAGTTAACGCGACGTTTAAGGACTCAACAACTTGTACAAATTATCGGACGACCTGTTTTCAAAGATTCAAAACTCGTTCTTGAGGCAGAAGGAGTTTATCAAGTTACTCCGAATTTCGTTGTCATCCATTTTGCCTCGTGTATGTCTATTCCGTCTCTATTCAAGTATCAAGCTGAACCTATGAATGAGATCGCTGAGCAAGAATCACAGGAGGTGGTGCTCACTCCTTAAATGGAATAAAATATAATTTTATCATTTCATTGGAATTTACACGGCACATAAGCGTCAATAAAACGTAAAGACCGATAAATGTGTGCCAATTATGCTCGCCGCACGATATCTATCTACTTTCTTTGGCATGCATTTCTCATAGGTCTATTCTCTCAGTGTATTTTAACTTGTAACGTATCTCGATTTTTCAGCGATTATCTGTCGAATTTGATGAATTTGCATGCTGTAAAAAATCTATGGAGGTTTGATAAAATGGTTAATAGAAATGCGGTTAGTACCGAGTTTTCTTTTGGCATGCAGACCCACAAAAGTGATTTGGAAAATGACAAAAACACTATGCCTAAAACATTTAAAGCAATGCAACGCGAAACCACAGTCTACGAGTTCTATGTAGAATTGAAAGAGGATTCCTTGACCGAACAAGGATTTCTTGACCTCGTAAAAGTGCCCAAGTTGTATGTTGCTGGGGCAGGACCATTCCTTAAGAATTTAAGGAAAAAAAACAATCTCAGTCAAAAGGACATAGGCAATATCTTGGAGGTTCACAGAATAGCAGTGAAGTCTTGGGAATACAATATAAATAGAATGCCTTTGCAAAAGTTAGTTAAAATCTCTGAAATCTTAGGCGTTTCTAGAGATACAATTTATTCGCTGATTGATCAAGGGAAATTAAAAACTAAGAACAACTTACCTGTAAAATTTGAAAAAATCTGTAACATTGTTCGCTATTTCAATCCACACAAGTCCAATAAACAATGGCACGTCTCTATATTCAACTGCTCCAACGAAACTCTTTCTGAAATTGAGGCTGTTTTGAATGTAAATGCAGTCATTACTTCATATTCCCATGCTAATATCAATTGCAAGGACGTACGTAACTATCTTACAACATTTTTTCAATACACCAAAGTACCTAAAATAAATCCCCCCCTTACTCAAGAAGTAAAACTCTGGCACGACAAGAATGTCGATTTAAAACGGGCTGTAATTATTCCATGCTTGCAGAGTGATGGTTGCATTGCAAACGGAAGTCAGGATTTTAGAATCATTTTTTCTGGCAAAAATAAAAAACTACACAATATTTTTGTTGATGCGATGTACTACGAATACAATGAATGGCCTTCTTCTTATTTCTATAAAAGCACACCTGACGCTTGTAACCAAACCACTTATGTCAAAAATTCAGTAAAAGAAATTGCAGATGAAATATTAACACTCGCTAGGAGTACAAAAACGTCACCCTCGATCGGACAAACCGTTGAAGAATATTTAAAGGAACCACAACCAAATTTGAACTATCTAATCAATGCCTCTGACACTGAGCAGAAAATTGCCTTTCGAATTTGGATGTCGACTGAGGGATATGTTACTATAACCAAACATAAATACATCGCACGAGGATGTAGCAGCAGACTAAAAGAGGAGTATGTATCTCCTTTTCTAGCAATCGCATGTGCTCATCCTGTCTTAGCCAAACAACTTCAACAAATCTCAAGAAGCTTAAACATCCCACTTTATATAAGACATTTAAAAAAGAAATGGTTCGGAATCGATGTGCTTACAAATTCAACAATACTCGGAAGCATAGAATTTCTAAAACTAGGAGGCTTCGTTAAAGGCGTAAAGATTAGTGCAAAGAGCAAAAATCATAAAGGTGTCGAAAAACAAACACTCTTACTTGGAATCTTAGAATTCAAAAAACGAGAACAGGAAAACACTCTTCTCAGAAAATTATCACGTAAGAAAATACATTACGAGATCAATAAAATCATCGAAAACAGAGAATATAAATCAGAAGACTATTATATCAAGTACTTCTCTTAGAACGATATGATACTGTAAAAGAGAAGTTCAACTTCTCTCTCTTCATTTTTTAAGAATCTTATTCACGCTTTTCTTTGTTATATCTTGTAAGTGCTCAAGTTGCTTTAACTTTCTTACAATTTCGCCGAGTTCATTATGAAGCGACTTGATATACATCTTCTTTAGACCTTTATGGAATTTTGTATTCTTTGTCCTTTCTTCTTCTTACACCCTAAGAGGCCAAAATTGGATTGAAAGATGAGATTTTCGATAATATTTATTCGTTAGCATTCATTCTGATAGTAGATCTCTCAAGTGCATGTTTTATGAAGGCAAAATACAAAGGGTTTGGTCTGTTTGGTCGAGAGGTGTACTCAGGATGAAACTGTACTCCCACGCAAAACGGATGGTCCGCAATCTCTACAGCATTAACAATTTTCCCCATGTCATCATATGCACTGGTAATGAAGCCTTTCTCTTTCATCTGGCCCGTATATTCCTCAATTATGTGATATCTATGACGAAAACGTTCATGAATAACTGATTGATGATATGCATCCCAAAGTTTTGTTCCTTCTTGAATAATGATCTTCTGTGCACCAAGTCGCATGGTTCCGCCCTTTTCTTGGATAATTTTTTGCTCAGGAAGGAAATCTATAACAGGTAATTGCGTTTCGGCATCAACTTCAGTTGTATGTGCCTCTTTCCACCCCATTACATTTCGTGCGAACGCAACAGTTAGAAGTTGTGCACCAAAACAGATACCCAGATACGGTATGTTCTTTTGGATAGCGTAGTTAGCAGTTTGAATCATGCCCTCAACGCCTCTTGATCCAAAGCCTGGTGTGAGGAGACAGCCGTCACACGAGTCCAAGACGCTAATTTTTTCAGGGTGTTCTTCAATGGCTTCCGTATCGATCCAATTGATATTTACTTCTGCATCTAAATGCGCTCCAGCGTCTTGTAATGCATAGTTTATACTAACATAACTATCAATTATGCTCGTATATTTTCCAGGCATAGCGATATTGATAGTACGTGTGGCATTCTTAAAGAGATTAACCATTTCAGTCCAGTCTTCTGTGGCGGGTTTGCAATCATAGGATAACTGAAGTAAAGAACATAGATAATTTCCCATATTTTGTTGTTCAAAATAAAGTGGAAGGTCATAAATTGGGCTGAGATCAGGATTACTTATCACAGCTTTTTCAGGAACACTGCAATATAAACTAATTTTACGTTTGATCTCTTCAGATAATGATTCTTTTGCTCTTCCAACAATAATATCTGGCTGAAGCCCCATCCCTTGAAGAGTGCGTACTGAGTGTTGGGTAGGCTTTGATTTTAATTGACCAACTGATTCTAAATATGGAATAAGTGTTACGTGGACTAAGCATGTATCATGCTCTGAAAGTTCGAGACGCAACTGACGAATCGCCTCAAGAAATGGCATGGCCTCAATATCTCCGACTGTGCCGCCAATTTCAATAAGCAATACATCGGGATTCTCCTTATTTGCGATGTTCCTAATACGAGATTTTACCTCATCTGTAATATGAGGGACGATCTGAATTGTACGACCAAGAAACTTTCCAACGCGTTCATGTACAATAACAGAAAGATAAATTTGACCACTCGTAATATTTTGTGACGGATGAAATGGATGGTCGAGGAATCGTTCGTACGTGCCAGCATCTTGATCAATCTCTGCTATCCTGTAAATGAAACCGGGAGCTGGGTTGAATTCCCATACCTCATCGGTTATAAACACTTCTCCGTGCTCTATCGGATTAAGTGTGCCTGGATCGACGTTTAAATAAGGATCAATTTTGATAACGTCAACATGAAAGCCTCGGAATTGCAATAATTTGCCGATAGCAGCGGTCGTGATACCCTTTCCCAACCCACTCAAAACGCCACCTGTGATAAAACATAGCTTGGTCATAGTCATACCACTTTAAACTAATAGAAGATTGTTAGGATAAAATATAAGCTCCACGATTGACAACGAACTTTGAGAAAGCGAAAAATGAGCTGAATTTTTTGTATCTGCTAATATTTGTTCCCAATATTTGAGGAGCATATTTAGTATTCATCTATACGAATTAAAAGCATTTCTATTTACGTATAATCTTTAAGATTGAACTAGACCGTAAACAAAATGGATTTATTTTAGCAAATATAATTGTGTTCTATTCTTTTTCTGAGTTGACATTTTCCGAATTACAAACAGAATTCATTCTTGAGGGACAGTCAGAAATGGTAGCGCGCTTTTCAGAGACTGTGATACAGGAATTGCAATAATGCCACCAATTGTCATTTGGCCGATATTGAACGGAATTTCAACAAATGCAGCTGGTCCAAAACCCAAGAGCCAGTATTCAGCAACAAAATAACCGAAAACCATACAACTTCCTCCTATAAGGATAGAAAAAACAAGCCATGAAACTTCTGGGGTTGTTCTAATTCCTACAATAATAATCAATGCTGCACTTATACAACCTAAGACTATCCACACAATAGGTATCGGGCTAAGTTCAAAGAACTGATAATTACCAAGAATTCCAACTCCAATTTGCCAAGGCGTGGAATAGAATAGTAATCCGATGAGGATAATAATAATTCCCACAGTTAATCCCGTAAGACTAATAAAAACTTTCCAGCGTGTATTTGCCCGCCTAGGCGGTAAAAGAGCGTTACTAATGAGTCCAACAACAAATCCTTCTGTGCCCTTTGTAACTAGAGTAATTGGCGCAAATAAGGAATAACCCAATATAAGATCTGCAAGCGCTGATCCAACGCCTCCACTAAATGCCCCAATAATTGGACCAAAAAGTATTGCAGAGATATAGACTGCAGAATCTCCAAGATTGAAGAAACCTTGTGTTTGAGGGATTGAAATTTGAAAGATAAGAGTCATAATACAAACTAATGCAGTCATAATAGCTGTAAGAGCAAGCGACAGCGAAGGGGGATAATTTTGCAACAATTTTGATCTACGTATCAGTTTTATCTCCTTCTATCTTTTTTGCAGGTTCCCAATAAAACTCTTTAACTCTATAAGTTACATGTATTCTTAATTTAGCCTTGCTATTTATCGAAGATTTGAATATAAAGAGTGTGTTACAAATGGAAAGCCAGATGATTGATACATATATTAAAAGACTTCAGTTCGAATTCGAAGAAGGATCAGTACAAATTAAAATCTTGAAGGATATAAACGGTCTTCTCGAAAGAGAGTTTAAGCTTACTTCAAAAAAAGGACAAGAAAAAAACATACCACTATGGATTGCAACCGAATTAGTCAAGCAGGGCTATGCGAAATTAAAGGAAAACTTTATCGAGCTTTCAGAATTACATAATGTTTTGAAAAAGGAAGGAGAAGCACACGCATTACAGCCAATTGATAGAGATTTTTATTTAAAGGTTCGAGAACAATTAAAATTTCTTAAACAAATAGAGAGCCCAACAGCACAGCAGTCTTATGAAAAAATTGAAGCACTTATAAGAGATATTCTTACCATGCGCCTATTCAAAGTATTGAAAATAGCATCTCAAACAAGAAATTCGCGAGACTTCACTGAATATATGACAAAAGAAGAAAGGATCCTTTTTCAGGAATTAAGCTCGTTATGCATACAGTGGAAAGATAAATTGTTCTCTCTTGATTAAGTATTTCTGGACTTTTCCAGTTACTTTTGGCGTTTTTAGATAGCTTTAAATATACTGTATATTTTATAAAGAAAACTATACCATTATACCTTTGTAGATCATTTTTTAAGAATGATAAAAACGAAGCAAGTCTTATAACAATGCTTTTAGAAATTTCAAGCGCTTTACAAAACGCTGCTTAAAAGGGGGAGATAGGAGGAAAGAGGTATAAATGGTTTTACCCCAACCATCACCCACTATTGTGGACTCTTTCTTCCCTCCAGACAACCTTTAGAGTAATACAAATGACTTCAAGGAAGAATGTCACGCGAAAAGTGTTTACTGAAAAATATATTATTAACAGGGCTAAAGATATTATCCAAAAGACGATGACTCACCTAGCGTAACTCTTATTGAATTTCTATGATAATTCCCCAGTTTTCTAATCAAATTCAGTTCAAACTCATAAATAAACGAATTTCAAAATTTTGAATGCATTTATATTATTTCCTAACTATTATAATTTGTTGAATGTAGCTCTCTATTTGAGTAATGCACTTTAGATCTGTTAAATCAACAATTTAACAATTTTATGAACTCAATTACAAAGAAAAACCCGATATTATGTCCAAATTTACATCAAATACTTTACATTTCATCCTTTAATTTACAGATAATATGAGTGGACTAAAATGTCAGAAACCTCCGAAGAATATGTAGAGCAATTTGAAACATTTTTTAAGGAGTTCCGAGACGACGGAGGATCCTTTAAGTGGCGGAACTTAATTGAGCGTATGCCTCTTGAAGAAAGCGTCTCTCTCGTCATCGACTTTAATGACCTGCGCGTATTCGACCCTGCCCTTGCTGAACTTGTTGAAGAAAATCCAGAGCAATTCATCAATTCCGCTTCGACTGCTGTAAAGAATGTAATGAAGGTCATCGATCCTGATTACTACAAAAAGGTAGATACTTTTCATGCACGCTTTCGCAATCCACCTGAACAACTAGCTCTCAGAAAAATCAGAGCGGTAAATATTGGTAGATTTGTACAAGTTGAAGGAATATTAACACGCGCTTCAGAAGTTAAACCATTGCTAATAAAAGCGATGTTCATTTGTACAAAATGTGGCTATCTCTACGAAATTCCTCAGGATAAAGGATATTCCGAACCCAATATCTGTGAAAATCCTAGTTGTAGAAAAAAGGGACCGTTCAAACTTCTGATGGATGAGTCGACCTTTACAGATTGGCAGAAGGTACGAATACAAGAAATGCCTGAAGAACTCCCGCCAGGTCAGTTACCGCGCTCTTTGGATATAATTATAAAAGATGATCTTGTTGATGTCGCCAGACCTGGCGATCGTGTGGGAATCATTGGAGTTCTTCGATCCGTTCCTGATTTTACAAAGGGCAGATTAAAGACCCCCACGTTTTCAGTATACTTAGCTTCGAATTACATAGACGTATTCGAAAAAGGACTTGGTAAAATCGAAATAAGTCCAGAAGAAGAACAAGAGATTAAAGACCTGTCACAAGACGTGTGGATTCATCAAAAGTTGATACGTTCTATTGCCCCCTCGATTTATGGTTATGAAAATATCAAAGAGGCTATTGCGCTTCTTTTATTTGGAGGTACAAGTAAAGTATTGCCAGATGGAATGAAAATTCGCGGCGAATCGAATATTCTTCTAGTAGGGGACCCTGGAACAGCTAAGTCGCAATTACTTCAGTATGTCGCAAGAATAGCCCCAAGAGCACTTTATACTTCAGGAAAAGGTTCAACAGCAGCTGGTCTGTGCATTTCTGGTGATAGTAATGTGTTTCTTTCAGATGACATATTACCCATATCTCAAATA
>JAEORY010000072.1 GCA_016840645.1 Candidatus Borrarchaeota archaeon
AAGTACCTAATGCTGCAATGACGATTCTGGGCCACTCATTTACCAATATCGGCTTGATTTTTTGATTTGACCGAAGTATCATATAGGTCCAAAATATCAAGCAGCATAAAATATTTTCCATAATTAAATAAAGTGGTCCTTGCATTGCCGGTGCAATCGTCTCTACTTTATTCAAAACCGACATTCCTGCTTTATCGATGATTGTATAGGCTACAATAGTACCAAGTGTTATGAAGGCCCACCGATTATCTTTTTTCTTCAGTGAAACCAAGAATCGAAGGCTCTCATCCTTTTTATTCCTACGCACCAGGAGAGCATACATCCCGATCATTACAATCAGAATTCCCATACCACCCTGAACCGAGATACTCTCTCCTAACGCCAAAAATGCAACAATAGGTACAAATGCAGGTGCTGATCTTGCTATCGGATATACAAAGGAAATATCTCCGACTTCATATGCCGATGAGAGGGATAGGATGTAAAAACCATGAATGATACCGGAGATGCCTATATATATCCATACTTCTCCAGGTAACTTTTGCACAGGAAAGTATATTACAGAAACAACTGCAAAACACAGTATCACTGTTACTTTAAGCAAAGAAAAAACTTTTGGGTCTTGACTCGACTTGATTAAAAAGTTCCACCCTACATGTATAGAAGCTGAAAAAATAACAAGAAAAATAGAAACTATTGACATAGTATCATCATTAAACTTTATTTATAATTAAATAATAAAAGATACGCCAACTAATTCAATATTTCTTGTTTTTGAGCAATTTTTTTACTTCTTTCGACGTAGCTATTTTTCCATATGTAATGTAATTTTCCCGGTTTTCAGCTATACTAGATAATTCATAGTAATAATTGACCATCATGCTCATGGATTGTTCTATCCCTTTCTTAGATATATCTGCAAGCCAGTTTATACGCTCGATACGGGCACCATTCGCAAAATGAAAGTTTGCTACGGGATCATAGGCATCCTGGCCTCTTTTTTCTTTCAATAGATAGTGCACACAAAGTTTCATGAGAGGTGCTTTAAGCGAATCACTTATTTTACGATCTGTGTACCATTCGGAATCTTGTAATTTATGAATTCCCTCTTCAAAACGATTAGTTCCAGTGATCTTCTTTATTACCTCCGACTCTTTGGTTGCTAAAATGGTTATATCCTCCTCGGAAAGATATTTCTCTAGCCATTCTCTAAATCTAGCAATCGGGGAAAGAGTTGTAAAATGCTTTATGTTCTTGAGTTCGCTTGATAATTTCTCAATAACCTGCTTAATGAGAAAATTTCCCAGGCTTATACCTGCAAGCCCCTTCTGAGTGTTCGAAATCGAATAGAATATAACCGTATCGGCATTTTGTGGATCGACTGGAGGAGCACTTTCATCTAAGAGATTCTGAATATTATCAGACAAGCCATGGGTAAGAGCGACTTCAATAAATATCAGCGGTTCAGCCGGTACTTTATGATGAAAAAATGCGAAACAACGGCGGTCTGGACGAAGCCGATGCTTCATATCACTCCATGACCGTATTTCATGTACTGCTTCATAATCTATAAGTCTTTCAAGTAGTGCAGCAGGAGAATCCCATGTGATTTCTGTGAGGTCAAGAAGATTTAAATCAAACCATGATAGCAAGAGATTTTTTAGATCCGTATCTAGCTTTATTAAGAAAGGATCTTTCGTTGCCAGAGACAGCAGGTCTGTACGCATATTGATCAAGAACTGTAAACCGTTTGGAAGGGTACTTAAGAGTTTTAAAAATTTCACGCGTGGAGGCACCAATGCCTCCCTGAGTTGCAACTCAGCTTTAATTTTTTCAATATCATTCTTTGCAGATTGCATGATTTTGATTTTATCCTCAAGGACAGAGATATTTCCATCAAATTCCTTTGCAAGAAGTCTCAAGAATTTCTTGCGACCTTCTTCTGATAAATGAAGATATGTCTTGCGAAGTTGATCCGCTCTCGACTTACTTGAAATTTCACCACCCTTTCCAAAGATGCAGCCGGATATTTGTTTTATCAAATGTCGTTCATCTTCTTCTGGTACATCCGATCTTACCCTTCTCGTTATAGCAATGACAGTCATACTGACTATATTAGGCCAAACTTTTGTAATTTTATGTATGACTTGTCTCATTATGGTTACGAGGGATTTGTTTCTACTCTTTGTTCTTAATAGGTTCATTGTTCGGTTCTGGTATTTTAGCTATAGCTCACGGTTCTTTCATTTTTATAGACAGTCAAGTACTTTATTTTTTGTAGCGTATAGAAAGATTGACAACCATTCCGTAGCCGTATTTTCCTAACTTCCTGGTGTCTTCTAAGGTCAAAGTTTAGAGAACACGACTACGGAATCACCATCACCAATACAATACAAGTGTTTATGGTAAAAAGATTTCTATACAATCAATCTCTTCCCCACTTGTTCAAATAGTCTCCAAACAATTCCTCATCGCTTGGAATATGTTCTGGAATCGGATCTGACAGCCAGGTATAGTTAAGGAAATGTCTCCAATTAATATTATCAGTAGTCATATTACCGGCCCATGTACCACATCCCAGCGAATCGGTAGTAGGTTGAGCATTAAACCAACTTCCACTATTTGCTGCAGCATGGGGCATATTGCAATTGACTCTGCCAACGTTGGACTTGATGGCGAGTTCAACTTTACGATCATCCCTTTCCGTATGAATTGAAGCAGAGTGGCCTTCTCCTGAGAATCTATGCATTTCCTTCATCCGCTCTACCATATCGCTGAAGTCCGTCCATTTCCAAACTGTTAAAACCAAAGATATCTTTTCACCGGAGAACCTATCTTCCGGACCTGCCTTCTCACCAATGACCATGAGGAATCTCGTGCCTTCGGGTATGTTGATATCCGCATTCTCAGCAATATAGCGTGCCGTTTTGGCCACGATATCCCTGTTCAAATGTTTCCCATCAGGCCACATATATGATCTGAGCTTTTCCCGCTCTTCTGTACTGCACAAGTATCCGCCTTCTGCTTTCAATGCTTCAAGCATTCTGTCATAAACGCTTGCTTCAATGGCTACTGCATTTTCGGAAGAGCATGATGCGGAATTATTTGCGGTTTTTGATTTCACAATCTTAGCAGCAGCGGCTTTCAGATCAGCCGTTTCATCGACAAATGAAACTACGTTTCCAGCTCCTACTGTATGGGCTGGCTTGCCAGCCTCATAAACCACCTTGACCAATGCAGCGCCACCTGTTGCTACGGCAAAATCGCAATAAGCCATCAGCTCACGTGTTTTTTCACGACTGGTTTTTTTAATGCATTGCAACAAATCCACGGGCGCACCAATCTTTGCAAGTGCTTTTCTTCCGTGCTCCACAGTTAGGTAAGAACTACCTTGTGTTCTGGGGTGGGGCGAAACGATCATCGCGTTTCGGGTTTTCAACAAGCTTAGGCCAATACAACAAACGGTAGATTCTGGGTTTGTACAAGGAACGACGTCAGCAACAACGCCAATCGGTTTCGCATATATCCGCAGACCTTTCTCTTTGTCTTCCTTGACCAGTCCACATGTCTTCTGATTAGTCAAATCCCGCATGGTACCGCGGGTTTTGGCTTGAATTTTATGCACCTTGTCCTCGTAAACTCCGATACCATCGGATTCATCAACAGCCAATCGGGCCAATTTCTTTGCGACCTCTTCTTTCTGCCATTCCCAGCCAGCTGCCATAACCATTTCATCAACCTTTTCCTGGTGCCAAAATTCAACCTCCTGGAATGCCTTTTTTGCCCTGCGATACATCTCCTGGATGTCATCTCCATGCGTCTGCTCAATTCCGTTATTAGCCATAATTTTGCCTTTCTATTTTATAATATTCTATATATTTCCTACTTCGTTACAACAATTGTAGTTCACTTCTTATTGGATTCATCGATATAGTGGTAAGGCGCCCTCTTTAGAGGTTCAACAATTCTTTCCTCAGGAAGATGCCTATCCTGCGGACCATCATAATAATCAGGTTTTTGTAATTCTAAATCGAGTGGTTGGGTAATTATTGCCCGGGTTGAAGCTCTCCATCCTTTCTCTCTTTCTTTCTCTTCGATACAATGAGCCGCTATACTTACAGATCTAGCAATAGCGCAAAAAGCCAAACATTCATCAGGGAGGAATCCAATATCAACCAGTATGGAAGATATGGCACCCGCCACATTCATATAAAGTTTCCTACCCCAATATTGTTCTGTGGCATTTTCTAATGCAACGACAAATTTGACATGATCTCCTGCTACACCCCACTTCTCAGCCAATTCAATAAGTCGTGGAGAACGTAAATCACGGATATGCTGGGGATGATGCCATCCAGGTATAACTTTTCTTTCACCAAATAATCGAACAAACGCATCATCTTTCTCTTTACTTCTGATGCCTTTTGCCAAATAATCAGCAGTTTGATCCAAAGTCCAACCTTTTTGTTTCATCAATTTGATTGCTTTTATCCATGTCTCTGCTGCTTCATGCGCATCGACATGAGTATAACCGATACTTAAAACACCCCCTGCCAGACCTGGCATAATATAACCTGCTCCAGACAGAACCATTCGCGCTGAAGCAGAAGAAGGAGAGAAAGCATGTTCGGCGAAACATACGAGTAGAGCATCTAGCATCTTTGCTACATTCTTCTCTGGCAACTCCCCTTTCCATACAAGATGAATTTGCTCAGCAAATGTTATATTGCCTGTTAATTCGTTAACATCATAACCTCGTATAACTATTTTGTCTCGAGTTTTGTAACCAATCGCTGACTGCCAATGGAACGGTTCTTTTTGTTTCTTCTCTTGCATTTTTAACTCCTTTTACTGTTATTAATAAATGTACAAGATGTCTCTCTGTGTTTAAAAAATCTCACGCAATGTCTCAGCACATACTTCGATGAGTCGATCGATATCTTCATGCGTATGAACAAGAGAGATATAAAGTTTGGTTCCCATGGGATTCAAAAATATTCCTTTTTTAAATAACGATAAGCTGAATTCTCGTGATTTCTTCCTATTGACCTTATAAACCGATCGATAGTCGACAATTTCTTCATCCGTGAAGGCAATCCTTATAATAGGGCCTTCACCCAATACCTGTCCCTTGACTCCTCTCTGTCGAAGAACATTATGAATGCCCTTTCTTGCGTGATCACCCAATTGATAAAATTTTTCGTAGGTTCCCGGCTTTCTCAGCTCGGCCAATGTAGCTAAACTAGCAGCAGCAGTTACAGGATTTCCTGCCAAAGTCGATGCATACCAGATATAAGGTTCATCTGTTCCGAGACGAGATTCTGTACACAGATTCATGATGTCCTTTCGACCGCATACAGCTCCTATGGGGTATCCACCTCCCAAACCTTTCCCAAGAGCACAAATGTCAGGGGTTACCCCGTATCGCTCCTGCGCGCCACCATATGCGAGCCTGAATCCAGTAACCACCTCATCAAAAATGAGAATCACTCCATTTTTTATAGTAATTTCTCTGAGACCTTCTAAAAAACAGGGTTTTGGTTTAATGCCGCGTTGAAGGGGTTCCACAATAATCGCGGCGAGATTCTTGGCGTTCTCTTGGACAATTTGAGATGTAGTATCAAGATCGTTGTAAGGAGCAATCAGGACTTCATCCTTTATGGCTTCGGAATATCCCGCAGATGTCGGCTCTACCTGAGGAAAATCCAGAAGTCGATGAGGAAAAAGACTCATTATGCCATAGTCGTTTGCACCATGATAAGCGCCTTCAAATTTAAGAATTTTATTCTTTTCTGTAAAACCTCTGGCGAATTTTATACAGTACATGGTGGCTTCTGTACCAGACGCAGCAAAACGAACTCGATCAGCACAAGGAACACAACGGACGATCTCTTCCGCAAGTTCCAGAGTTGGTTTACTCACGTAGGAAAAATTGGATCCTTTTATAATCTGTTCCTTTACCGCCTTAACGATTGCTGGATGGGCATGGCCGAGAATATCCGTTCCCCAACCGATACTGAAGTCAATAAACTCTTTCCCGTAGATATCAAAAATCCTTGAGCCTTTCCCATGACTCAGGACGGTTGAGAGCTCCTTAGGCAGATTAAATTCACCCAAACAACCACCCGGAAAAACACGAAAAGACCGGTCTACCCAATTTTCCTGAGAATTCACATAGCCCTCAATTTATTAATGAAATCTTACTTTATTTAACAACAAAATTCTACCGCTGCCCTAACTCATCTATCCTAATTTCACGACTTCAGAAAGGCATTCATCCAAGATATCCAATGCTTTATCCATCTCTTGTTCAGTTATCGTTAATGGAGGCGTTAAAGTGATAATGTTGCCCATGGTCACTTTAAAGCTGAGTCCTTTGTTAAGGGCACTATACATCACATTTTCTGCTTCTTCTATGGCCGGTTCCTTAGACTTTCTGTCCTTGACTAATTCCATTCCCAACAGTAGACCAAGACCTCTTACCGCACCAACTATTGGATGCCGTTTCTTCATATCGTGCATTCTTTTCAGGGCATAATTCCCCAGTTTTGTAGCATTCTCCTGCAGTTTTTCCTCTTTTAGATATTCGATGGTTGCCAGGGCTGCGGCACAGGCGACAGGATTCTTCTCGTGGGTATAGTGACCCAATGCGCGATCTGGCATGATATCCATGTCTTCCCGGGTAATAAGTGCCGCCAAAGGAAAAATTCCACCTCCAAGTCCTTTGCCGATCACCAGTATATCGGGAACAATACCAAAGTGTTGGCAAGTAAACATCTCACCTGTACGACCCAGACAATGTGGGATTTCATCAAGTATCAGTAACGCGCCAAATTTGTCACAAGCTGCTCGAATTTTTTCCCAATATCCGCGTGGAGGGATAATCGATGTGCTCCGCACTGTTTCAGCAATTACCGCAGCAACATCACCTTCCTTGGCTAAAACATATTCTACATATTCCGCACATTTAAGATTACAGTGTTTCTGACAATCCCACAGACAACGATAGCAATCGGGAGGCGGCACGTGTTCGCTGCCGGGCAATAGCGGACCGATATTCTTACGAAAAAGCGCCTCGCCCCCAACAGAGATCGCATCGAGCGAGGCACCATGGAATGAATCCCACATCGAAATCGTCTTATATCTACCGGTCGCTGTTCGTGCCAGTTTAAGTGCCATTCCGATGGCCGCCGTTCCAGCCGGTGCGAATAATACCTTGTTCAAATTTCCCGGCGCCATATGTATCAGCGTTTCAGCCAGCTTTATCGCCGGGATATTAGTATAACGTCGTGTACAGAAAGCCAATTTCTCCATTTGCTCATTTATTGCTTCAATCACCCGACGATTGGCAAAGCCAACTTGATGGACGTTATTGCCGTGGAAATCCATAAACCGTCTGCCCTGATAGTCCTGAAGGTAAATCCCTTCACAATTAGTCAAAAGATTCAAACACGGTGTCGAGAGAGACTGGTGCAAAAAATATTTTGCATCTAATTCAAGCCATTGCAGGGTTTCGGCATCAATGTGATGTTTGACCCAGGCCTTACGGCGTGGAGACAGATTATGATCCCCTTCAGATTGCATTCCGTTAAAATTATCGTTAATAAATTCCATCTAAATAGTCATCATAAATATAGAGTGAATGTTAATATGAACATCTGTAAACCATAATATTTGTAATTCAAAATGATTTAATACCCATTTCAGCAATTGTCTCGCGAATGGCGGCTAATAGATCCCGGACATCTGATTCGAATATCCGACCGATGTTTCCGATGCGAAAGCAATCTGCATTGCCTACTTTTCCGGGGTAAATAACGTAGTTCATGCTGTTTAACCTTTGGTAAAATTCCTCGAAGCTAAAATTGGAATCTTTAGGATAATGAAATGATGTAATTATGTACCCCTGATTCTCAGGGCTTAGATATTCCTTAAAACCCATTTTCCGCATTCCGGTCACCAATTTCTCATAGTTGGCCTTGTAGCGTGTGGCCCGGCCCTCAACGCCACCTTCCTGTTCCAGCTCGGTTAGTGCCTGTCGAAATGCGATTAGCGTATGAGTCGGGGGTGTGAATCGGAACTGTCCATTTTTTTCAAGACCTTGGTACTGATCAAATAAATCAAAACTTAAGCTACGTGCGTATCCCGCGGTTTCCATGAGTGAACTTATCCTGGCCAATATAAATGAAAAACCGGGTACACCCTCAATGCATTTATTGGCCGATGAAACCAGATAGTCAATATTGCACTCGTTTAAGTCAATCGGTACAGCACCAAAACTGCTCATAGCATCTACAAAATACTTGGCTCCGGCGGCTCTTACAAGAGAACCAATTTCCTTAATCGGATTAAAAAGGCCTGTGGTCGTTTCGCAATGTACGATAACAACATGGGTAATTTTCGAGTCGTCCTTCAGAATGGTTTCTATTTTCTGTAAATCAGGCTTCGTATTTTCATGGGATTCAACGATGACTGTTTCAATTTTCAAGACAGAGGCGATTTTTGCAATGCGTCTACCATATGCACCGTTGATGATTACAAGTAATTTTCCGTGAGGTGGGATAGTGGAGGAGACAACCGCCTCTAAACCAAACGTTCCACTACCCTGCAAAATAATTGCAGTAAATTCTTCCAGACTGACTTGGCCAAACTCAACGAGTTTTTCCCTAATCTCCTTTACCAATCTAATAAATACAAAGTCACGGGAGCCCAAATCTCGTAACATAGCCTGTTTAACACTCTGACTCGTCGTGAGCGGCCCTGGAGTAAATAGTATTTTATCTCTCCACCTGGGTATCTTTTGATTCTTTTCCATCGATTATCCACCTCGTTTGATATTGACAATATAATTTTTATTTTTTACAGGATCCTTGAGAACTTTGATAACATCATATCATCTATTCCTGAGTCCTATGTGGAACCCAGTTCCATTTTATTGCCAATAGGCAACCATTAATGAAAGCAATTATCACAAAGAAATAGAAGAGACTGTCCCAACCAAGATGAGTAGCAATATAGGCCACTACAAATCCGGATATCATCTGTCCTAAAGAACCAACACCGTTAATTACACCCGCAGACAAGCCGGCTGCCTTTTGTGATCCTGCGTCGATTGCTGCGGCCCCTGACATTAAGGCATCCGGTCCGTATGTAAAGAATCCAATAAAAGATATACCTATAGCATTGCCAAGTTGTCCAGACGCTGCTAGATGCGGATGGAAAAAACAAATGATGCTCAAACCCCACATTCCCAGTGCCCCCACTGGCATTCGCCGGGCGTTGAACAATTTATCAGAAACATAACCCGCAGCTATCACTCCTAAAAAACCGACTGCTTCATAAAGGACGGAAGTATATCCTGCTTCCGCGAGGCCATAGCCGAGATGCTCTACCATATAATATGGCAACCAGAAAAGCAATGCATACCGCCCCAGTTTGGTAAAGAAATACATGATACTGATAAGATAGATTATAGGACTTTTTAGAACAATCGTGAGAATTTCCTTTGAAGACGGTCTGCTATTTTGTGGAGAGTCCTTTGGCGATTTCCCATCGGAACACTCCTGTTCAATATCTTTGCCGTCATCAATTGCATTGATTGCCGGGAGACCCACATCTGTAGGTTTGTTTCGTGTAAAACTAATAAATAATAACGATATAAGTGCGAGTAACGCAGCTGGAGCCCAAAAACACCGCTGCCATCCCAATCGGAATTTACCTGGATAGGCTTGTTGCAACAAGGTCTTGTTGAAGCGAATAAGACTTTCGCCCTTCAAGCTTTTTTGACGTTGTTCAGGTGTTTTATTATTCACGTCTTCAATTCTTTTCTGAGTTCCTTCTGACAAAGTCACATGAGCAAATCGTTGTTCATCGTAAAGCCAAGGGCCTTTTATTATTTCATTCAACTCCTCGGCAAATACCTTGTTGAAGGATTCAGGAATACCTTTTTTTTCCTCATATTCGCTTATAAACGTACGGGTTTCGGTAGAAAAATGATCTTTAAGAAAATCTGCGAGTGCATCCCTCCCGGCATGTAGTTGGCTTATTAAACCGGCCGGATCTTTCAGGTCTCTTTCGCTCAATAGCAACGGGTGGGTGACCATATAGGTTGCAAAAGAAGTTGCTGTGATCCCACCGATGACATAACAGGTTGCCCACCAGGACATGACCACACCCCGTTCTTTATGTTTGAACCATGGGGCCATATTTTTAACTGTCCCGGACCAACCTGTTGATTGCCCAGTTCCATTAAGACACAGTAAAATACCAAACACAAACAGGCCCGCCCCAAAACCCATAAATATATTGGCTATTATGGAAAGCGTAAGTCCTATGCTAACGACAACGCGTGGGCCGAACCGATCGGATAAAAACCCGTTGTAAAACTGACCCAATGCATAGAACAGGCCGTAAAGAAACAGAAGTAGCGCAAAATCATCTTTCGTATATCCCAAAGCCTGATTTAGCAACGGCATTGCGATCCCAAAATTCTTTCGGCATAAGTAGAATCCAGCATAGGCCAGCCAGCTCAATATGAAGATACGGTACCGCCAAAATCGATACTCTTTAGTAAGCATTCTCTAATTGTCCAATATTACGAAATCCAACTTATCGATATATCTAATGAGTCCAGTCTAAAAAATCCATTTTCAGAAAATGCAAAATGAATATACAAGGAAATCCACATCCTTCTTGTATTTCATAGTGGCTAAACGAATGAACTACCATCGGTAGAACCGGTGGCTTAATTTTAACAACTGAAAATTTAGACAATGTACTCCTTTAACCATTCACATATAGCTATTTTTGTTCTATTTCTCTATCCTTATTCTCTTGCTATTTCACACTCTTGCGTATCTCTTCCTCTTTCGATCCAGCACTGATCATGAAATAACCGCGTAACCCAACTGCCCTCAATAACGCTTCCCCTTCTTCTCATACTAATGAAACGACCTGGCCGAAAGACTACCCTTTAAGTGCCCTATTACAAAAGAAACCAAATATTTCGGTGTTCTCGATAACACCATATGTACATAATCCTTTTAGATGTTCAATTGAAAAACTACGATCAAACGTTTCTGACTATATAACTTAAAGATTGGCTGCGTATAATATTCTGTAATATCTCCTTTCAGTATTTTGTAACGATATTTCGGACAAAATAGAATATGATATTTGCATTCATAAATCGTATGACTTAACATACGAAACTTGCTGATTTGTACTCCTTATTTTCTATCATTACACCTTCTATGAAGGTCTAATTTATTACGTCTCGAGCAATAATGTTATTGTTAAACCTGTTCAGGCTACCACTGTCTAAGGAGTGGTTTAAGAGGATTAAATAACATGAATTTGAAAGGCATTCAGGCACTATCTACTTTTTTTCAAAGCAAGGTGGGTTTGAATTTTAACTTGATTTTATCATCTTGATAATTATCTTCTATTGAAAATCTAATCCTATCTGCCCGAATTATATCTTCAGAATATTCAAATGGTTTACCGCTACTAAAGTACACGAGACGATGAATCACAAATATTAGACTGTTAGTCTCAATATCTAATATATTTTCAGTTTCACTGTCAGCAACGGATGCTTCAATAGTATTTTCTGATCTTTGAATGATATAATCATATTTTTTCTGTAAAATTTCATATATGGAGCCAAGTAAATCTTCTTTTAATAATTTCTGCCCAACCTCAGATATAAAATAGGATGATTCAATCGCTAAATGTATATCATCTGATTTTCGTAACCGTTTGATAAACACTATGGATTCGCCTTCGCTTAATTGGAGTTTCGATCTTATTAACTTAGGTGCGGAAAATTCTTTTATTTCTATGATTTCTGTTGATGGCACCTTACCTGATTCAAGTATGGTGTTGGTATAAAAACCCATCACCCTGTTAGCATTTTGTTCTATTTTAGGGTAAGAAACAAAGGTACCTCTACCAGGATGCCTTTCAACAAGCCCCTCCTGAGTTAAAATTTGCAATGCTTGCCGAACGGTCCCTCTACTTAAACCAGAATCCCGAATTAATTCACTCTCTGAGGGTATCAAATCTCCAGGTTTGTACAAATTCATTATAATTTTTTCGCGTAATGACTCAGAGAGTTGATAGTACAATGGAATAGGGCTATTCGTGTCAATTTTCATTTTAATACTCATTTTCATCCATTATGAATAGTATTATCAATCTTGATTTTTGATGATTCGTTTAAATATTTATACATTTAAATATACTCAATTTATTTGTAAAAGTCAAGATTCAATCTGACACTCGTAATTATTTAAAAAATTTAATGACTTATCAAATCCTAACATTTTCTCCTTTACTAACAGCAGTGAATCTATAA
>JAEORY010000073.1 GCA_016840645.1 Candidatus Borrarchaeota archaeon
TGTTAGGAGAGCAGACAGTCCAACAATATCTGGTTTTAGTTCCTTGATCTTTTCTATAAATTTTGAGGCAGGTACTTCTGTACCTAAATCAATTACTTCGAATCCGTTAGCAGCTAATAAGGTTGACACAATAGTCTTTCCTATGTCGTGAATGTCACCCTCAACTGTTCCAATAATAATCTTCCCTGCACTGGCCTTTTCTTTCATTTCTACCGAAATATGGGGCTCAAGGAGTTCGACTGCAGCTTTCATAGCTGACGCGGCCATCATCAAATCTACTATAAACAACTCACCTTCTTCGTACTTTGTTCCAACAATCTGAATTCCTTTCTTCAGTCCATTCTCAATAACTTCTAGTGGATTAATTCCTGCATCAAGAGCTTCTTGTGCTAATCTAAGACTCTCTTCTCTATCTAGGTCAACAATGGAATTTTTAATGCCTTCAAATAATTGTTCATTGCTCAGCTTATTCCCTCCTTTGGATTAAAACGTATCACGATAGTTTTTTAATTCCCAGTCAGTAACAACGCTGTAATATTCTTTCCACTCAGACATTCTGACCTTATAGAACTCATTAAAACCGAAATCGCCCATAATTTCCTTAAAGAAAGCATCCTTTTTAAATTCTGCAAGCGCTTCGCCCAGTGTTCTTGGCAAGTACTCAATGCCTTTCTTTTCAAGATCATCATCCATCAGGTCACCAGGTTCTATATGGATGGGTTCTGGGGGTTCTATTTTCTTTTTGATCCCTTCTAGGCCACAAGCCAAAATTAAACCTAAAGCGAAATATGGATTCGCTGTGCCATCTGGCAAACGAAATTCTATTCGTGTAGGTTCGGATTCATCTCCTTTTACACGTGTGGGAATTCTTATAGCTGCAGCTCGATTATCAACGCCCCATATGCAATGTGCAGGAGCCCATGAATGCGGTACAAGACGTTTGTAACTGTTTGGATTTGGTGCACATACCGCACATAAACCTTTTAGATGAGTCATTATTCCCCCAACAAAATATTTTGCCGTGTCAGATAGGAAATACTCATCACTTTCTGAATAGAAAAGATTATTTTTCCCATTGAGATCCCATAAACTGATGTGAAAATGCATTCCCGATCCTGCTCCTCCAGGAAATGGCTTGGGCAAGAAAGTTGTTGAATATCCATGATTCAACGCAACTCCTTTAGCTGCATCTTTAAAGGTCAGAACATTGTCTGCAGCAGTTAGTGCATCTGTATATCTTATCGTTATTTCGTATTGTGCACCGCCGTATTCAGAGATAACACGTTCTATGTCGAGACCCATTTTCTCAAATGTGTCCAGCCAATCTTGTATTACATCATTTGCTAAGTCGTACTGGGTGACCGTTCCATATTTTTCGTTATTTTGAGGAACTATATTACCACTTTCATCCCGTTTTGTAAGAAAATATTCTAATTCCCCAGCCGCCATTGGAAGAAAGCCCATTTCTTTTGATTGGGAGATAATTCTGCGTAAAAATGCCCGAGCGTCTGTTGATGATGGCTCAAAATCGGGATTTAATAATTCACATATAAAACGAGCAGAATTTTTTGCATAAGGTAAGATCATAAATGTATGTAGATCTGGATAAATTTGAAATTCTTTTGCTGGAGCACCAAAGGAACCATCGAGCACCAAATGATCTAGAGCATTGAAAGATTGAATACCTTTGGCTATACCGATCCCCCTTGTGATATGTGATTTTAGATATTTTGCTGTCGAGGCTTTTGCTCGAATGACTCCATCATTGCCAATCCATACAAATCGGATTACTTTAATTTTCTCTCTCTCAATTGTGTCTAATACCTTTGCTTCATACGCCATCTTTCAGGACACCCTCTGAATTCCTGTTTTTAAATTGCAAATATAGGTACTTCCAAATTCACCTTTTAAAACAATTTGGTTTAAATTGTAAGTATTGTTCGTTCAGTACTTTTGATATTTATAGATTCTTATGTGGGAAGCCAATTCACATTTTTCTAAATAATAGATTTATCTTTTCTTATTGAAATGACTTCATTTTTCAAAAAAATGAGTCCTTAAACCAATTCTTAGTGTTCGAAATCGAACCCTATGGCTTTTTAAGAGTCTTACGTATATATTCATTAAAGGTGATTAGATTTGATAGAGACTGAAACGATTCCAAATATCAAGATTGTTCCGCCTGGTCCTAATGCCAAAAAACTGCTAGAACTTGATGATAAATACATTTCGCCGTCATATGCGCGATTTTATCCATTGGTTGTAGATTCTGCTAAAGGTTGTCTACTGAAAGATGTTGATGAAAACATCTATCTCGATTTTAATGCTGGTATCTCTGTAGTAAACGTTGGTCATTCTCATCCAAAAGTGGTTAAGGCTATTCAGAATCAGGCAACAAAACTTATTCATTATTCAAACACAGACTTTTATTATGAAGAAAGTCTGCGACTAGCAGAGAAGTTGTGCAAGGTTACACCTGGTAACTTCCCCAAGCGAGTGTTCTTTACAAATAGCGGTGCAGAGGCTGTTGAGGCGTCTTTTAAGGTTGCTAGATGGCATACTAGAAGACCTCAAATTGTTGCATTTACTAAGGGATTCCATGGACGAACGATGGGTGCGCTGAGTTTGACTGGATCAAAAACTGTTCAGAGAAGATATTTCTTCCCGCTGGTACCTGGGGTTACTCATGTTCCCTATGCCTATTGTTATCGATGTGCCTTCAAAGAAGAGTATCCTGGATGCGACTTTCAGTGTATCAACTATATAGACGAAGTGGTTTTCGAAACCTTTTTGCCTCCAGAAGAAACACTTGGTTTTCTGTTTGAACCTATTCAGGGTGAGGGCGGTATTGTTGTCCCACCTGTTGGATATTTTCAACGCTTAAGAAAACTATCGGCCAAACATAACATGTTACTCATTGATGATGAGGTTCAAGCTGGTTTAGGGAGAACAGGTAAAATGTTTGCTATTGAACACTGGGGCATTGAACCAGATGTAATTGCAATTGCGAAAGGCATTGCTGCTGGATTGCCGCTTGGTGCCTGTGTAGCGAAAGCAGATATTATGGATTGGGATCCTGGTGCTCATGCCTCGACGTTTGCAGGTAATCCTGTATCTTGCGTAGCAGCACTGGAAACTCTTAATATATTAGCTGACGAAAACCTGATCGACAATGCAGCCAAATTGGGAGAGTCCTGCATTAAACGACTCAAAGAAATGCAGGAGACATATGAATTGATCGGCGATGTCAGAGGAAAGGGGCTTTTTATCGGTGTTGAACTTGTTAAAGACCGAAAGACTAAGAAACCGGCAAAAGAAGAAGCTCACGAAGTCATTTTTCAATGTTTTAAAAAAGGATTGGCAATAATCACTGCAGGGCTTTCTACGATTCGAATTGCTCCACCTTTAGTCATTACAGAAGAACTAATGGATATCGGACTTGAAATATTCGAAGAAGTTTTACGCAAAGTAAGCGTTAAATAACTCGTTGCCAACCCATATTTTTTATAAATTCATAGTATTATTTTTTAATTAATTATTCACTTAGTTTTTTTTATCACTTCTTTAATAGAATTCACACAAAGAGTCACCCTAAGGAGGGAATGATAATTTCAGAAACTGAATTCAATGAACTTCATTTCCAAGGCGCACCAAAAGTTACAACAGAAATTCCAGGACCAAAATCGCGTATAATATTAGAAAAACAAAAACTTCTTGATGCTAATGTCGTGAGTTATCCTTTAACTTACTCTTTTGCATTAGAGGCTGCAAAAGGAGCTACATTAATGGATGTTGATGGAAATGTGTATATTGACTTTTCAGCAGGCGTCTCTGTTTGCAATGTGGGTTATCAAAATCCTTTTGTCCTTGACGTAGTTAAACGTCAAGCCGATAAGATTATTCACACCCTAGATATTCCTACTCAAGCGCGTATCGATATTTTAGAAGCACTTTCAAAAATCGCACCAGGAGAAATGAAGGGAAATTCAAAGATTATTTTTGGAGGTCCTTCAGGATCTGATGCAGTAGAAGCAGCCATAAAACTGGCAAAAATAAATAAGAAAGGCTATAGAATCATAACATTTGAAGGTGGATATCATGGGCAAACATCTGGATCATTAGCAGCCACAGCAAAGAAAAGTTACAAAGAGAATTACTTGCCCTTAATTCCAGGCATTGTTCATGTACCCTATCCATATTGCTATCGTTGTCCCTTTGGAAAAGAATCCGATGTATGTGATATGGAATGTTTGAGATATATCGAACATCTCTTTAGAGATCCTTACTCAGGTCTTGTCCAACCAGCAGGCATGATCGTGGAGCCAATCCAAGGCGAAAGTGGCATACTAATTCCACCAAAAGAGTTTATTCAAGGTCTAGCAAGACTCTGCAAAGAAAACGATGTTCTATTTGTTTGTGATGAAGTTCAAGCTGGATTCGGACGTACTGGCACATATTGGTGGAGTTGCGAACACTTTGATGTTACACCAGATGCGATTACTATGGCTAAATCTCTTGGAGGGATTGGGATCCCAATCGCAGGGATGATGTATAAAAAGGAATTCGATAAAGCGTGGGGTCCAGGAGGGCACATGGGAACGTTTAGAGGAAATGTTCTTGGATGTGCCGCAGGCGCAGCGGCAATCAAATTCACAGAAGAAAAGCAACTTCTAAAAAGATCCGCAGAACTTGGTGATTATGCGATGAAGAGACTAAAAGATCTACAAAATGAAGTTAATTGTATTGGTGATGTTCGAGGCAAAGGACTATTTTTAGGAGTGGAATTCGTTGAAAATAAAGATACTAAAAAACCTGCAGAAGATCTACTTAAAAACGCTGTGGCGAAATGCTTAAAACGTGGCGTAATCGTTTGGAAGGGAGGTCACTGGATAAATGTTGCAAGGTTCATCCCTGCCTTGACCATAACGAAAGAAATGCTCGACAAAGGACTAGAAATTTTTTCAGAAGTTGTTAAACAACTTGATAAAACTATTTAAGCCCTTCATTTCTTTTTTCTTGATTTGATCATTTAACTTATGGGGATTAAAAAATGAAAGGAAATCAATTCTATATAGTTGATGTTTTTGCGGAAAAGAAATATGCAGGGAATCAGTTGGCAGTATTCAGGGATGGATATAAGTTTTCTGATGAAGAGATGCAGCTTATCGCAAAAGAAATGCATTTTTCAGAGACGACCTTCATTTTATCAGATGAACCAGAAAACAATGGATATAACGTAAGAATTTTCACACCTGCAAGTGAAGTACCATTTGCAGGACATCCAACTTTAGGCACTGCTTATATTATCCAAAGAGAAATCATTAAACAACCTGTTAAATTAGTAAATTTGAACCTGAAAGTTGGTCAAATTCCTATCGATCTCTACTATAAGAATGGAGAATTAGACAATTTGGTGATGAAGCAAAAGGAACCACATTTTGGATCAGAATTGTCCATAGATGAACTATCAATGGTTCTTAATATCGAAGACAATGAAATAGATGATAGATTTCCCATCCAAGAAGTATCAACTGGCGTTCCATTCATTATAGTACCAATACGGACACTTAAGTCAATAAAACGAATTAATGTCAATACGGAGGAATATTATCGTTTGATTGAAAAAACACAAGCTAAAGCTGTACATGTCTTTTGCCCCGAGACTCAGTACGAAGAAAATCACGTTCATGTCAGGATGTTTGCCTATTATTACGGTGTTCCTGAAGATCCTGCTACAGGAAGTGCTGCAGGCTGCTTAGCTGCATATCTAGTAAAACATCGATATTTTGGACAGAATAAAGTTGATATCAGAGCAGAACAAGGATATGAGATAGGAAGACCCTCATTGCTATTCTTAAACGCAGAAGAAACAGAAAACAAAAAGATAAGCGTATATGTAGGGGGCCAAGTGCAAATGGTCGCTAAAGGAGAATTCTGTGAATAACAATACCTTTCTCTTAAGAAGGTGACTTAAAGTCAATATTAGTTATTATGGAGGCCGGTCGGAAAGATCGCAAGGGTCCTAAGCCCTTGTAGCCGGGTTCAACTCCCGGGGCCTTCGCTTTTGGAGGAAAGTTTTTGACTATAAAATTAGCTCGAGAAAAACGACCACCTCTCAATGAACTCCTACAAAAGATCAAATTGTGGACTTCACGAGGCGGAACACTTCATGGGGTTAAGAAAGTTACTATTGCAGGGTCTTATCTCAAAATAGAGACGTTCTGCAATAAGTCTATTTTAACACGAAATTCAAGAAGAAGCCGCGCTGCACGATGGTTAAGAAGAGGATGGGCTAAAAAGATTTGCAAGACATGTGACATTCAAAAATGGAGGCTCTCTAAATTCTTACGCAAATTTAAATAATTTTTAAGAGAGATAATCAGATGACTTTAAATTTTTCAAAAACACAACTACAACGGCTAAAGGAATTAGATGCTCCTGAAGGATTTTTTTTGCTTAGTTTTGAAACGAAAAGCGAACGTGACAAGCGTTTTCAGGAAATATCAACAACACTTGAAAAAAATCACCGTGAAAACCTAATGAATTTTTTAATGCTTAAAAAACCAGAATTGAAACGCATTGAACAAACACTTGAAAAAGCTGTAATTTCTGAAGGGTTTGTTGAGATATTGACACCAGCGATCATTTCAAAGAGTTTTATCAAACGTATGAATATTGAAGAGAACCATTCTCTTTGGAAACAAATTTTTTGGCTCGATGAATCACGTTGCCTACGTCCCATGTTGGCTCCAGGTCTTTATCATTTAATGAGTCAACTAAGGAAGTTCGTAAATCCAGTGAAAATATTCGAGATCGGACAATGTTTCAGAAAGGAAACTAGAGGACAACAACATCTTGAAGAATTCACAATGATGAATCTTGTCGAATATGGAGACATATTAGAGCCTGAGAAACGAATCAATTATATGATTGATCTCATTATGGAAAATGTTGGGTTAGAGGAATATGAGATACACCGAGTTGATTCGCTAGTTTATGGAACAACAATCGACGTTTCAATTGAAGGAGTCGAACTAGCATCTGCCGCCATAGGCCCTCATCCACTAGACAAAAATTGGGATGTTTTTGAACCATGGGCTGGTATCGGAGTGGGAATTGAACGATTGCTAATGTTAAAAGAAAATTTTAAGAATATAAAGCGTGTCAGTCGTAGCCTAAGTTATTTAAACGGATGGCGATTAGATATCTAACTCACTACGATCGTTTTTATCTATAGACTGCTTTGTAAAAAAAAGTTGACTTTATATAGTTTTTTTAACACAAGATAGTGTTCTCAAAACAAGTAGTGATGAGAAGCAAGTAAACTACCCTGCCCTGATGGACGGGAGCTTCTTATGGTGAGATTAATGATCTCTCAGATTCAATATATAAAGAAAATGATCTATGATGCGTATCCGAATCTTTCTGGATTAGCAAAGGCTTATGTAGAGGGATTAGAAAAGATGATCGCCCTTTTTACCAATACGGTTGAAGAAATCATCCAGCGGCAATGCAAACAAATTTATCTACACCTTGAATCAGAACCCGAAAACGAAAAGCAGGAATTAGTAAAGCAAAAAATTCTCAATATAAGTCAAGGAAGAAGACAAAAAAAACCTTTGAATGAACATTCAACCGATTTATTAACCGAAGAGGAAGCAACGAAGATCATGTTAGATTTTGAAAAAGAAACATTCTACAAGATTGAAAAAGGAGAGAAAATCACTCTTAATGATTATATCAACTTCGCTAAAAAATATGGATATTCAATTGTGAAAGTGCTGGTGGCTTCATCCTGGCTTGATGAATACCTCTCTCATACAGCTATTGAAGCCAGAAACATAGCTTTTGAAAACATTACAATTGCTTAATCAACAACCAATAAAGGTAACTCTTTTTATAATAGTACATTATAGGATTATATTATGAAATTTGGGATTAGCTGTGCTTCGAATGAGGCTCTTATTCTCGATTATGTTAAAGGTATTGTTGCATTTCTACGAAATAGGAAACATAGTATTGAGTTAGAAGAAGGACTCTCCAAATCACTAAATAGCGATCTTAATGAATGCCCATTAAGTCAAATGACAGCAGATATAGTTATATCTATTGGAGGGGCTGCAACCATCCTCAAAACTTTTAGAGAGTTAGATAGAAACCAACTTCCTGTTTTAGGTATTAGTTTTGGGGATATTGGGTTCTTAGCAGAAATTGATATCAAAAACTTCGAAAAAAGCATACTAGAGATCGAAAAAGAGAATTATTTGGTAGAAGAACGCACACGATTGGCTATAGAAATAAATGGTGAATATCTGCCATTCTCTCTTAATGAATTGACAGTAACTACCAAATTGAGTGCTACGGTTATTAGATATGCTTTGATAATTGATGACGAGTTGATATGGCGTGATTCTGCTGATGGAGTGATCATTTCAACTCCGTCTGGATCAACGGGCTATGCACTTTCAGCGGGAGGACCAATCGTATCAGAAGCGGCAAATGTATTTGTTGTTGTACCTATTTGTTCTTTAAAACAAACACATAAACCATTTATCGTGAATAATTTGAGCACGATAACAATCAAAGATATCTCTAGTTCATCAAAATGTCAGGCAATTGTTGATGGAAGAATAAGAGTTGATTTGAATGCTGATATCGTAAATATCACAAAAGCAGAAGTTCCAGCGTATTTCATTCGACTCGAAAAGGAAGTTAATTCAAAGATCTTTCAGAAATTACGAAAGAAGTATGAAACACTAGATCTGATGCCTATAACGGCTCCACCTTCAGCAAAATTTATACATACCCTTCTTAAATATGAAGGTCGCTTAACACAAAAAGAGATTATCGAAATGACTAAGTTACCTGCCAGAACTGTTCGATCTAGTATAAACTATCTACTGAAAAATGATCTGATCATGAAAACTAGTTCATTAAGAGATACGCGTCAATACATCTATCTCATAAAATGAATCTCTTTTAACTCTGTTTTAAAATCTAAATAAGAGAAAATATAGCAATACTACATGTGAATTTTGAAACACAATTTGTCCCAAAATTGTTGTTTCTAAAATAGAATATAGCTAAGAAAAAAACTTTACTCTATCACCATCTGTTTTGTACAAGTTTTTTAAATCGTCAGGAAGCCTCTTAATCTGAGAAAGCACCCTTTCTCTGGTATCATCTACGGATTCAAAGGCTTTTATAACCTTTCCATCTCTTATGACTTGATGAAGTAAAGATTTATACCCATTTGTTATTTCCTTACTCGTGGGAACAACAAGGTCACGAAATTCGTTTTTCAATCTATAAACATCCTTTGCTCCACTATAATTTCCTACTTTTGCTCTCGGTATTCCATCTACTTCTACGATTTTCAATGCAAAATCCATAACAGGAGCATTGGCTACTTTTGTGCCGATACCAAATCCATCGTATATCTCTGCAAGTCTTTTAACTTCATACTCGTCTAATCCGCCACTTGCAAATAGTTTTACATCTTCTCTTCCTCGAATATTCAACTCCCAGCGTAATTCCTTTCCAACTTTGAGTAGATTTCCACTATCAACCCGCACGCCGTAAAGGTTTGAACCCATGCATTCGAGGGCAATTAATGTTTCTTCCTTTGGTGATCCATATGTATCAACGAGAGCAATTCTTGGGACTTCCTTTGGTAAAACCTCATTAAAGGCTTTAAAAGCATCCGCTGAGTTGCCAAAAAGTAACATTAGTGCATGTGGCATTGTCCCTACTGCTTTTTTATCCATATATTCTGCTCCAATAATACTGGACACTGCATCAAATCCTCCAGTATAACAAGCGCGTTCTATTACTGGTGCTACACTTGGATGAAGTCTTCTGGTCCCGAAACTAAAAACAATTTTGTCTTTAGCGACAATTCGAGACCTAACAGCTTTTGTTGCAATACCAGAAGCATAAGAAATGAAACCTAAGATAGCGGTTTCATATATGCCGAAATCAGTATATCTTCCTTCAATTCGAAGAACAGGCTCATTTGGAAAGAATATTTCACCATCTTGCATTGCCCAGACATTTAAAGAGTTAGTTTCCGCCACATTCTCAGCAACATAACTTAACAAATTAATGACTTCTTGAATTCCTGAAAAAACACCAAAGTTATAGTCTTTATCAGGAAAGCTTTTAATCATGGCTTCCATAACTACCCTTTTGTCAATACTTCTAGCCTTAAGAACCTCAAAAGTCCTCAAAAAATACGCATCAGTTGCTCGCCCATTGAGTATTTCGTTTTCATCACAATAATTGAAGCGTCTCATAGTTTTCCACTCAAGGAAAATACATCTGATTTGATTTGCTAACCTTCATAAGAATTATATATTTATATTTAATGCGTACATTGGTTGCGGTATTTTTTGCCATTATATTCGATTTTTTACCATTTTTTGCCTCTAGCGGTGTCGCTAATAGTATATAATAACATTTAGTTCTCTAAATGAAAAGGAGGTATTCAAAGAGAAATGAAATCTGCCATTTTAGTTATAGACATGCTAAACGATTTTGTAACTGGTGAATTAAGATGCGATACAGCCCAAGAGATTATCCCTTCGATACAAAAGTTACTCAATGCTGCAAGAGAACACGATTTACCAGTGATTTTCTGCAATGATGCACACCTTCAGTGTGACAGTGAATTAAAAAAATGGGGTCCGCATGCAATGAAAGGGTCAAAGGGTGCAGAAGTCATTCCCGAACTTGATCCAACTCCAAATGATTATATCATTGAAAAGAGGACATATAGCGGATTTTTTGAGACCGGACTCGATTTATTATTACGAGATCTGCATTCCGATGCCGTAATCATAACTGGAATGCATACCAATATATGTGACCGTCATACTGCAGCTGATGCATTCTTTAGAGGATACAAAATTGTAATTGCTTCTGATGGAACTGGAACGTTCACTAAAGAAGAACACGAACAAGGCCTGAAGTATCTTGAGGAAACCTATAACGCAAAAATAAAATCTACAGATGAAATCATAGATACCTTTTCATAGTGCTGAAAATACTATGATGATGACTTTAAAGAGTGTAATACAACAACTTAAGAGTTTTTTTTCTAAATTTTCTATTCTTTTTTCATAAATTACTAATAGAAATTATGCTTCTAAAGGCGAAATACTCATCGACCGAATACTTTTTAAAAAGAACTAACTTGTTATGTTGTTTACTTAACAATAAGAGGTTTTCTTTTGCTGGATTTATCGGAATATCCCGTTATTGATACACACTGTCATGTTTTTAGAGAAGATATAAGCAAGGCTCTCACGGCAGAAAATTTCGCCCAAGACATAAATTTTGGGTCTTTTTACCCAGATTTCTTAATTCCGTCATCAATTCTTGAAAAATACTATAAGGCTTCAAATAAAGAAAAAGTTGAACTGGATCAAAAATATAAGGTCGCACAGACTTTACAGGAACTCCAATACCATTCTAAACATGCTCTTTTTTACAGACAGATGTTACATGAACTTGCACAGTTTTTTAATTGTGCTGATGATTTAGATACTATAATTAACATAAGAAATCAAAAAGCAGTAGATTTTAGAAGCTATTTAATCGAGTTGTTTACAGATGCACGCCTTGAGGCGCTGATTATTGATGATGGGTTTTCTGAGATCGCCGTGGATAAACCTCTTCAAACAATAGAATGGTCAGAATTCGAACAATTAGTACCTATCCAAGTTGTACGATTTAGTCGAATTGAAAATCTGATTAAGAATGCACTTCTTGTTTCTTCAGATTTTGATGAATTTCTTGTTAACTATGATAATGAAATGAATACAGCAATTACTAAATACAATTCTCGCGGATTTAAATCGATTGTTGCATATCGTACTGGGCTAAACATAAGAAATCCAGATGAGTCTGATGCTAGAAACGATTTTATCAAGTATCATCAGGATAAATCTCCAGAAGTTGAGCGATGGGGACTAAAAAATCTTCGTGATTTTCTGATATGGCGAACAGTGGAGAAATGTATCAAATTAGATCTTCCCTTTCAGTTTCATACTGGCATTGGAGATGTGGATACACTGGTGGATCAATGTAATCCAGTTTGCCTATTTAAGTTCTTAAGAGACAAAAAAATAAGACATGCAAAGATTATCTTAGCGCATGCAGGGTTTCCCTATGTCTCTGAGGCTACAAATC
>JAEORY010000074.1 GCA_016840645.1 Candidatus Borrarchaeota archaeon
ATGGTTAATTTTAAAGGAAGGACGAGTAATGGTGCCTGTACTATAAACTATAGCCACAATGTGACAAGTGTTTATAGTACAGGCACCATTACTCGTCCTTCCTTTAAAATTAACCATAGCCCTTATCCCTAATTGCGAATAACGCATGGTAGAACCATCTTTTAAAGCATAGTATGATTCATTTGTTTGCTTTGACGGACATTCTGTAGCTGTTTTTTGTCTCATGTAAATCATTCCAACCATTCCAGAAGACAAACCAGAAGGATCCTTATTCGAATCTACAGCAATTCCACTATCTTCAACGACAGGCATCTCTGTTTTCTTGTGATGACCATCGTTTGTTGCGCTCTCGTCGAAATAATGGTCATCTTGTATCTCTGTCTCGATATAACTCCAGTTATTCCTAATTCCAGGCCCATTATCTTTGGCCGTTTTTGTACCATCTGGCACGCTTGCATCCCATGTCATATCTAAAACCTCTGAAGTGGTGTTTCTTGCATAAACTGATTAAATGTTCTTGATTGAATAAGACTCTTATAGTGCTTATACCTCAACTCAACAACCTGGATTCTTTGTGGATCATAACCAAAATCATACATGTAATCCAATGAAGCTCCATAAGCCACATACCGGCCCCAGTAGTTTTCTGGAATTCCTGCATTTGCTGTTTCAGCCTCTATAGTAGATGATGTCGACTCAGTAGTATAATCAGCATTTCTTGCATAACCAAATATTCTGATACGATAAGTATCATCTGGCCTATTTTTAAGAACAAATGCATCGTTATAGAACAAAACATCCTGCGGCTGTGAAGTTGTCACAGTAGTAACGTCTGTATTGAATCCCCATTTATCATAGAAAATTGATGGATCCTGATACCAATTCATCAACTGTTCATCGCAATAGGCTATAGGACCAATGTTTTCGAAAACTATCCCATTTATATCAGCTCCATCACCACTATTGAAATCATACTCCTCAGTATCGGCAATCGTATCAAACTCATAAGTTGCGAGGTTCTCAAAATTCTTCGTCTCCTGCGGCATTAGATCCCGCATAAACTCGCCTATGTAGTTCAGTAACTCGACATCGGTACTAAGAGTATCCGTTTGATTACGCCGAGCTATTACACGACGCATAATCTCTATAACTCTTGAAAATGTAAAATTCGCCATTAGTCATCCAAAACTATTTGGAATGCAAACCTAGGATCTTTATGAGAAAACACCGTCTCACTCTCCCCAGTTACAGCATTCTTATGTTGTCTATATTTAGGTATACCTAATTCTTGATATTGTTTCACTACAAGTTTTGGTAATTCATAAACTTTTCCATGATAGACTTTCTTTTCAAAGTCAATGAATTCATTTCTAAACTTCAAAGATACTGGATGGGTCATACCATCTCGCCTTAAGAATTTAACTTTTATATGCTCGTGCAAATCATCAGGAGCGGGTTTTACTGGCATACCCATTGACCTGGCTTTTTCGTTAAATGCTTTGTAGTCTTCCAATGTCTTCAGTGGAAGCTTTTTCATCTCTTGAGAAACCTTTTTTCTTCTTTTTTGTTCGGCTGTTAATGGCATGATGGCCTCCTTTTTCTATTAAATGTGATTTATAACTAATTCTATGTTATTTCAGTAATTTTTTTCCTTAACGATCTCCATAAGGAACACATCTGCTTACGCTTCATAAAAAACTCTGTCGGCATCATCGCGATTTGTGCGATTCCACCGGCCACCTGATGTATAGGTGGTAAAATCACTTGCATCTATATCTTCATGGTTATCTGGATCCTGAAGTTCAAATGTATCTGTAGTTGTGTTGTTGACCCGATATCTACCATTGTTTAACTCTACTGTTCCACCAAGCTGTGTTATCCGGACAATATTGCCATCTGATAGTCCATGTGCAGCTGATGTGACGACGGGAGGATTTGCTATCGTGACTCCCGTGATATCGCCTCTTATTTCTGTTACTCCAGACATGTTAACCTCATAATGGCGGGGACGAATCCCCGCCAATAGTTACCGTTTTATTACCAAGGCTTAATCATAAACCATTGATTATCAACATCAACCAATATCTCCCAGATCCTCGACTGAACCTGCCTTGAACATCTCAACCACATGTTCGATGTCATTTGTTAGAACTGCTGTTCCAAGTGTAACATCATATGTAACTGCGTCGTAAACGTCCCTATCGGCATCTTCTCTACTGAGTAAGTTCCATTGTCCACCAGATGTATAAGCGGTATAGTTAGTACCATCAATAGCTTCTCTTGTTTCAGGATCCTGAAGAGAGAATGTATTTGTAGCGCTATCTGCCACCCTAAATCTGCGATTATTTAATTCTACCATTCCGACCACGCCAGTAATGCGGATAATATCCCCATCACTAAGGCCATGAGCAGCATCAGTGATAACAACTGGATTTGCAGCTGTAGCGCCTGTAATGGCACCAACCGCAGATCGAGAAGTAGTTACACCAGCCGCATTAGTAGTGATAGTAATACCATTCGTTGTCTCAAAAACAAGTGAGGTATTCCCAGTTACACCATTATCTGCAACACTTCTGAATTGCAATGCATCAGCATTGGTCATGTCTCGATAGAATTCAGAACGAGAGATATTAGCCGCCGTTCCAAATGCGCTATCAATTCGTGTTACCACAATGTGATCTGGAAGAAATCCAACATCACTAATGGTATAAGCAGTAGCACCAGCAATAAGCCGGTACTTCTTTGTCATTGTTTGCCCTAGATATATATCAGACATTATTTACCTCCTTATGCCAATGTGCTTTGTAGGTTAACGCCGAAGTTGTCATCTAGGATAAGTGCTCCAAAGAAAGCTTTAAAACCCATAGTCTGGCGCTGGTTAAGATAGTCTTCTCCTTGACCAAGTTCCTTGATAATAATCTCAGCAGCCACTTCATCAATGCCTGAATGGGCATAGAAACCAGAACCGATAAATAGGTTATGGTAAGTAGCCGGAGATGTTGTAGTATCGACTCCACCTTGAGACGACAATACTATACGAGCCTCGTCTATAGCACCAAATTCAGCCTGAAGAACAGCTGTCTGTCCCGGATACTGGCTAGTTGGAATGAAAGACTCAAGAGCCTTCCAGTCAGACCTCATATCTGTGTCAGAAAGAACCCAGTAAGACTCGTCTATTGGAGCTGTTCCAAATCGATTAACACCTTCAATAACTGGAGCCATCTTCTCAGCATCATTCTGGTAAAGATAATCCAAAGCAAGCTCTGCATCATCTTGTGTTACCTCTGTTGGGGTGTTTCCGTTCACACCGTTAGAACACTGGATTATAGATGCTGTCGCCGTTAGGGTGTCTCGAGTAACTTTGTCGAGCATCCCCCACATAGCTTGATTCAGGTTGTCAGCTGTCTCAACAGCTGTATCATCCTCAACAGCAATGATTACTTTGTCACTTAATGCAACTACTTTCAGCTCTGTTACTTTTATGACCTAGTTTCCTAGGCGGGGGCGGTACTTCGACCTCCCCTCTTACGGTTTCCCGCAAGTTCAGACTATCGCTTCAGCCTCTCGGCTGCCCCAAAATTTAGTCGTTGCGGCTAGACAATTAACAACATCTTTGGTATACTTAGTCATATGACTAATACCACTCATGTCAAACATCAAACGAGCGACATTGCGTATCTTGCTGGCATAATTGACGGCGAAGGGACTTTCAATATCTATAAGTCTCGTTCCCGAAAATATGTTGCTAGAGTCTATGTCGTCAATACCCATTACCCTCTTATAGAGTGGATTTCCAAAACATTCGGCGGTCTTACTTATAGCAGAAAACACCAAAAATGGAAAACTCGTTATGAATGGGTTTATGAAAAAGCTGGAATTATTGACTTGTGTCAAATGTTGCTTCCTCACCTTAAAATCAAGAATGAACAAGCTGAAATCATGATAAAATTTAGACAGACCATCGACAAAAAGAGAAATCGTATTTCTCCCGAACTCCTCTCGCTTCGTGAATCCTTTTATCTTCAGCTCAAACATCTTAATTCTCGTTCTTGTTAATCCCTTGCCTCTGGTTACCATAGGTTTCCCATTAGGCTTCCCAAGTAATTATTCAGGGTTTTACTACGGCAAAGTTATGCTGCGATACCGTACTGCTGCAATTCAACTTCAACATCAAAGTTATATACTTGATCAAAAGCCGGTGATACCCCTTCAGTTAATACAACAGGATCAGAATCAAGGTTCTCTTGACGTCTAAACGCTAGTCGTGTTGTATTTTTTTGTGGCATCATACGAACTTGGCCAAAGTTATTAAAAATAAACCGAGGCTTCGCTCTTTTTAGGAGTCGTCGGTGAAAAAACTTGTCAACGACTGTCCCATAAGTGCTGGTTGTTGTTACGCCCATCAAAAAATCTCCTTATCTGATTTTTCGTTTTTGGCTAACCCTCCATTCATCAAGCTCCTGATCAGACATTGTCATAATCCTATCAGCTATTGATAGTTTATTAGTCTTTGCCATAGATTGTGGCGATTTAGGCGTATTAGTACGATCTATTGGCGGTGCTGCCACCGGCTTCTTTGGTTTAAACATCTCTAATACCTGCGCTGCTCGTTGCAATCTATTTGGGGCTTGGGCAATGGAATCGGCAAGCCACTTATTGCCTGGATTTTCTAAAACCTCAGGCAATTCTGTTTTTATTCTTTCAACGATATCAGGATTGTTCTCCATATATGACTCTTCTAGAATAGATCTTTTCCATTCGTTTAGAGCCTGAGCCTGTTGACCGACCGTTAGCAAATCATCGCTATTGTCTGGTTCTGGCTCTTTCTGCTGTTGCATCTGGGACATCTGCTGTTCAAGCCATCGTGCCCTTTCTTCAGCTTCTTGCCGTTTTCTTCTCTCGGCAATCTGTGCAGAAACTGGAACAAACTCCTCTTTCTTTTCTTCTTTTTCCTGCTGTGTTTCTTGTTCGAGGTTCTCTTCTGCATTAGCATGCTCAAGAACCTCATCAACAACTTCTTCAGCAGTTTCTTGTTCCTCGGCCACGGTATCCGTCATATTTATCCTTTCGCCCGTTATGCTCGGCGGCAGCTTTCCCGTGTCACGCCCGTAAGTCGGCGACACTATTTTACTTGGGTTAGAGCTCCTCGCTCTTTTGCCCTCTTAATACCTTCGACATTGAAGAATGTTTTCTTATTGTCGTCTACTGTCCAAATCCACTCTTTAAAGCCTTTTTTGTTATCTACAACAAAGACAATCTGTCTTGCCCATCGAACAGGAAGCTCATAAGAGGAATTCCATTTTCCACGAATGATTTTACTGTTAACCTTGTCGTCATTTTCATGATAAGACACAAAATAGGGCCTATCACGATACTGATTATCATTAACCACCTTTTCAAGTGATTTATTAAATTCATCAGCCATCGATTCCTTATGTTCCCGAACATAACGATCGGGTAAAATAAGATTAGAGTGTCCCTTTACCACGTCCAGACTCTCTTTTTGAATATTCCTGCTTTACCATAGATCGAGCTTTTGAAGCATCAGGTTGCACCATAATGCCACCATCAAATCCACCTCTTTCTGGCTTTGGAGCAGGATTTTTCAGCTTAACAGAGTTAACGCCGCGACCCATCCCTGGAGATTTCATGGGGCCATAGCCCTTTCCACCCATAGGATCTTTGTCGCTATAATTTCTGTTTCTGACCATTTCTAGTCTCCTATTTTTTCTTTTTCTTGATAAGAAGGCCATTTTTGCCCCCTTTCTGCTTTAAAACCCCTTTGGATTTTAAAATTGCTATCGCTCGGCTTTTTGCAACTTTTGCCGACTTCATAACCTTTTTGATTGTACTTTCTTCACGAGAATCATTATCACTATATTTCTTTTTGCTCGGCATTTGCTTCACCAGACTTCATATTTTGTTTTAGTTCCGTCATCTTCATGATTGAATCACTTTCTAAATTTACATCCGTTTCTTCCTTTTCCTGCTGAGCCTGTTCTTGCATCTGTAGCATATTAACAAATTCCATAACCTTCAGAATCTGATCTTGTTTGAGATTTTGTATCTCTGTCATAGCCTTTGCCCTATCCAAAGCAGCTGATGCCCTATTTTGTTCAGCCTCAGAGGCGCGTTCCTTAGCCAACCCAATATCTGCTACGACCCTAGCTCTTCTCTCTTGACTGAGCGCTATGTTCTGCTCTGTCTGAGAATTGATTAGCTCTTTTTGCATCTGTTCAAGTTCAGCCACCCTCTGAGCTTCTTGCTGTGCCTGCTCCTGCTGAGCCTCTATAGACTCTACAAGGTCTGACTTGCCAACTAAAGGAAGCGCTTTAAGTATCTCAGATTGAGGAACATCCACAATACCCTCGCGTTTAAGATTAACAAGCTCAAAGTAATATTGATCTTGTTGTGTTTCACTCTCAACACCTTGTTTTACAACAGCATCATATATTCCAAAGCTCTTATCATAAAACTCTTGTGACGGTTCTTCGTTGATCATTCTTTGAACTTTTTGAGGCGTATAATTCTTTTGAACAGATTCAATCAAAAGATGACCAAGCAACTTTTGACTAAAGTCGAGCTGATCGAATATCTTTCTATTAGCCCTAACACCATTTGCAGTTCTGACCTGTGCTAAACGTCCAGAAACTTGTGTATTTCCACCCTCGTCAGATCCTAAAAGTGTATCATTGACACCTGCCAGATCATTGAAAAGCTGATCAATCACCTGTGAATATTGTATTATCTCAGCAATACCAGAAGTATTAGCTTGCTGATCTTGCACATCATCCATCGAATAGCCCGGCTGAATACCAATGAGTCTACGGGTACCGGACTGTAACAATTGACGAGGGTCGTCAACAGACCCAAGCATATATTTTGTACTTCCATAGATTACCTTATCCATGATATCAAGCACTTTCATATTGCGCTTATTATATATACGCTGAGCGTCATATAAACTGCGGACAATACCCTGATATCTATAAACCATATTTTCTACAGATGGCTCGAAAAAGCAGTGAACAGGGACAAAAGGATAGCGATTCTCTAGTCCAATTGCGTCTTTTCCCGAAAACACAACCTCTCCTGACAAGAGTATGTTATACTCAACAATTTCCCTATCCTCGTCCCTTATTTCTAATGTAGCCTCTCCTGTCTGCTTTAATACATCAATGCCCATCTCTAGCTTTTGAAGTTCTTCCTTAGAAATATTGGAAATATCTCTAGCAGACCCAGACTGAATATCTACCAAAAGTTTTTTTCTTTCAGAAGATCTACGGTAATATTGATCAAATGTAATTATATTTGGATTGTTAAAATTTCTACTATAAGGTCTTAAATAAATGAACTTGTTATCGCGAACACTTGGTGCAACATTCTGTATAACTTCATCTTCAATGAATGGTAAAAGTTGACCAGCCTGGTCTCTTGTGACAAAGTCCCTAAGAATAACCCAGCTGCAATCACTAAGGTCTGGCTGCTCAGTATCTGGATCTATTACAAAACTGTTATATCCACGTCGATAGAATTTAATGTCCCCATTTATTGGGTCATTAGAAAAATCAAGATACATCCCAAAAAGACTTAGGCCAGTCTTAACAGAATCCTCAAAAGCCTGGTTCCAATGATATTGCCCCTGTCCACGATACCAAACCTGTTTTAAAACTTTACTTAGCTGATCTGCCGTCTCTTGATCGGAAGATTCTACAGGTTCAATCTCCATCGATCGGATATTGTCTCTTTGATATCCTGTAAACCAGTTGATTTTACTACGAATAAGGGGAAGTTCAATAGCCTCCCGCTTTTCTACAATAAGTTGATTAAGCTCTGCTCGCGTCCATGTATTTCCTGCATAAGCGCGTAAATCTCTGTCCATGAAGTTCCAAAGCTCGCCCCACTCCTCTTCACCACGTCTCCAGTTTTCTTCGTATTCATTCTTTATTTCAGCGAATTTGTCTTCATTCCCCATAGCAACCCCGGCATATTTATTTAATTTTATATTACCTAATTCATCTTTTATAGCAAAGACTCTTTAAATCATTCTTTGCACAGCGCTCAGCGCATCTTGATGTCTTGAATTAAAATTAGATCCTTTTGCTTTCACAAAATCTAGTGATATCGCAGCCATTCTGAAGCTGTCGGCTGCGTGAGAATGCTCGTTGTGAAGTGGTTCATGTATCCACCCAGCACCTTCCTTCCACTTCCTCTTGTATTTACTGAGATGGTCTATCCCTTGAGCGCATTTACTAGTATCCAAAAAACACCTATTGAGCAGAACCTTTGCTAGATTTATCCCAATGATGATGTCATCCCTTCTAAGCACATGAACATCTATATGCTTTTCTGTTAGCATATTTCTCACCTTATCGGCATAGCTGAGTAGTGTGACCTCGTCTCGTTTTGCTGCGTCATGTGGTAGATATATCGTCCCGTAATTGTATCGCTTCTCTTCTAGCATGAACTTAATGTAGAAGTCGTATGACTTGTTGTGATCTTCGTAGTAGTCGATGAAATAGACATTCTGGTCGTAATATTGGAAGAACCAGAGAACCGTGTAATCAAAAACACCTAGGTCAAACGCAACATATACAAAGCGTTCTGGGTCATATTTGAGAGGTATAATGCGCGAATCTTTACGGGCCCCTGCTATCTCAATGGCATAGAAGTAAGCGTCTGCGCTTGCCATGAAGGCTTCATTTTCCGTACTGGGATATTCTTGTTTGACCTTATCACCGAGGGTTCTCCATGTAGCATAATACCAGTTCTTTTGTCCTTGGGTGAGTTCTATACCTTCTTTATCGCGCAAATCAATGAAATACTGCTCAAGATGCTGTGGTATTTGTTCTCTTTTCATATGGATTCCATAGAATAGGTAGACTCGCTCCACCATGGATAAAAGTGTAGCTTGAATTCTAACGGGCTTAAATCCTCATTCCCACGAGCCATAGCCCTTTGACATAGCTCCCAAAAATACCCGTCTGACCCTTCCGCCGTTGACTCAAGAACAACTTCTGCCTTAGCCGAGAGAGTTTGAAGAGACCCGGTCATCACCTCGTTTGCCTTTTGTGGCCATCTAGCACAAATCTTACCAAATTCGCTTACAAGTAGTCCCGAGAGCGTTTCTCCACGCATCGTAGTGTCTACTCGTATGAGTGAGTTGTTGCCGAATACTAGCTGTCTAGCGCTGTCCTGCTTAACCTTTACCGCCGCCTTCAGCTCTGGATGCATGTTATCAACTGCATATCTAATGCGCCTGAATATCCCCTGCGCGCTCTCCATGCTATGGCTGATGATACCGATCGTTTGATTTGCGTTCCAGAGTGCCTTGTCAAGCATGTACAGGCACCAGAACGTTGTATTATGAGAAACGAATCCTTCAGCAATATATGTTCCAGTTGACGTCTGTAAGTCGACAATATCATTTTCCCCAATGTTTTCAATCTTTGTGATTGTGGCGCAAGCTTCCCCGCCAATTCTTGGAAGTTCTTTACCCTCCCACCAATCCCTACACAGAAACCGTGATGGCCTTGTTGTCCCAAGAAGACGAAATATTTCATCTATTCTACTTAAAACCACTTTCTTCACAGCAGTTTTGCCAAACTTTGATTTTCTTTCTGGTTTATTATCTACCTGAATTGTATAGTTATATCCTTTTGTTTTGAAATACCTCTTTAACCTATCAAACACAGGTCCTTCTACCTGGCTAATAGCCAAACATCCTCCCACCCTATTTTTTTTTGCAAGAAAGCCTTCACCATCTAACATCCCACCTATCCAACCATCTTCGTAATCGCCTGCTTCCCATGTTCCATCGCATATTCGGCGTATCTTTGTGCCGACCTTTAGCTTCTTATTACCGTTATTCCCAGTGTCTTCAACGCTTCTCCAATCATACCCAGTGTTTGTTTTTCGTGATAACCATGGATGTCTGGCGGTGCAAATTAATTGTTTTCCATTATCAAATGTGATTCTATAACATTCTTTTCTATCCCACTTGACACCCTGCACTACTCCACGCCGTAAACGTCGACCCTTTCCCCTGATACCGTGCGCATGTTCGTCTACGCTCACGATTTCATCACCTGGTTTCATGTTTCCGATTCTTTCCCAAGTCATATCTGCTTTTAAAACCAATGTGTTGGGATCTAGACAACTCCCTATCTGTCTAGCTTTAAGAACAAGGTTTCGATTGTGTTTATTGTCGAAGATATCACGCTGCTGAGCATTGAGCTTGAAAAGCTTTTTCTCACTCTCTTTCGTAATAATAAAATAGTTATTCTCTATACGATAAAGTGGATTCTCATGACAGAGAACAACATGCTCCGACAATGTTACTTTTTCGTGCTCTGTTCCAACCATGCTTTGTAATCCGATAGATCGGCAGATCCTTCTTCAAATGCTTTTCGTTTAACCTCTGCGTCAAACTCCTTTTCGCGCATTTTTTCTTCTTTTAAGAAGTAATCATATGTTGTTGCGTTTAGATCATAAGCTTTAACATGTAGTTCGTTTGCTGTAAGTTTTTTCTCTCTTCTATTTGCTAAAAACGACTTTGCTGTTTCATATGCTGAACGGAACTCCTCACTTTCTCTTGCCCATCTTGATACATAAGGGGGGGGAAATGGTGGCTCATGTTCGCAACAAAAAGCGTTTAAATTTACGCTATCTTTCTTTTTTGCCCATTCAAGTATTTTTCCTGCCATTTCTGAGTAATCCCAATCTCTAGGTCTTCCTCCAGCATTTACCATTATTTCACCACCATTAACGCCCTAACTCTTATATCGTCTGGCGTTATTTTTGCGTTTGCTAAAGTTTGTTCTATACAACCCTTAATGACTGGGTCTGTGTCCATCATCTCAAAGATATCATGAATGAGGAATTTTTGTTTATATGTGCAATCATCCCCTGTTTCTGTATCACCCTTAACTGTTACGCTAAGCTCAATCATAAAAACCTTTTTGTTATTAGATATGATCCTATGAATATAGCTATATATGTACATGTGACAGCTACTACAATGATCATATTATGAAATATAACTTTTGCATATTTTTACGACAAGAATTTCTTTTTTCTTTTTTTTCTTGCATACATGTCGCGTGTGTGATATATATATGCTATACAAACAAGGAGACAAACCATGATACTTGAGCTTTTGAGAAAAGTAGAATTTGGGCACCGAAGGTATTACCCAAGAAATAAGCTGGCAGCGGGTTTGCTTTCGATTCTTAGAAGAAAGAGTTTTACGGAAAATCAGATTGCACTATTTGCAGACATTGGTTTTTCAATTTCAATAACTGAGCCAGTAGATGATGTTTACAGCTCAAGCGAAAAAGGAGTTTAGCCATGTTAGAAGATTTATTTATAGATCACTACGAGTTAATGTGTCAAAAGATGCGTGATATTTTGAGTAAGCGCAAAGAGCTTGAGGCGGAATATAAGGAGCTTCGCGAAGATATTATTGCCAATGTTGGCGGTGACAGAATGGAGTATGGAATTAAGGTAACCAAACGAGAGCGTGCTGGTGCCATTGACTACAAACGAATGATTGAAGATGGGCTTATTGACGAGAGTTCACTTGAGTATTACAAGAAGCCAAATATTGAGGTTTGGGAAATCAGATCATATTAACAAATCAGGGGCTTATTGCCCCTTTAAAAAAGGGTATTACCATGAACAAAGACAGAATAATGCAAGAATTAGATGAAGAGAAGGTTCGAAGGGTTGTTAGGGATGAAATGGCTAGAAAGGATTTTGTTGAGAAGCATTTAGACCATGTTTGGACATTATTCCAGCATTTAGAAGATACAGACTCTGATTATTTATCAAATTCAGTTTTATTCTTTGTGGAAAATTATGATTTTGATATTAATGAATTGCCAGATAGATTGAGGGAAAAAATTGAATATGCGCTTGATAAAGAAGAGTTTGAGGCGCATGTTAATGCGGAGGATATTCTCCAAAAACATTTATTAAGTGCATTTGAACGTATAGGATTTTAAAATGTTGAACACAAAATATTATGATAAAAAAGGTAAAGAAATAACTCTGGATGAGTTTTCAGAACTTTTTACAGATCCACAATATCGAGTCCTCGGCAAAAACCAAGATGAGCATTTTTTGGTTAGC
>JAEORY010000075.1 GCA_016840645.1 Candidatus Borrarchaeota archaeon
ACCGTAATCACCTGCTTCTTTGGGAAGATCAAGGCCATCAAATTTTCGTCCAGCCTTGAACATTCGTTTTAAGATTAGTTTTCTTTCATGTGGGGCGCTTTTTATTACATGCCCAGGCGATAGAAAAATTGTCCTTCCATTAAATTTAACATGATCAATACAGACTTCAGAGCCTAATGAAGGAAAAATTTCAAGAAATGTGACATCTGCGGCCTCATTGATAATAAAATGGTGTTCAGGCAATTTGGCAAGAATTCTTTCACCAAAATCAACCAATAATGATAAATCGTGACCCATTACTTTGAGTTGGTGATGGTTTCTAACTGTTGCAACAACTTCGCTTCTAATCTCATCAAGTTTTATTTTGGAAAGACTTGGAAATTCTAAGATCGTTGTTATATTCTCTTCATACACGGCTGCTGGCGCTTTGGTCTTTTCAGCATTCTTAAATATCATCTGTGCTAACTTTGTTAAGTCCTCGATTTCGGCGATGAGCGCTGTTACATCTTCTGCTGCTGCTGCTGTGCGCCATAAAATTCCCCATGAATCTGGTTTGATGGTTTTTCCTAGAAAGAACAACTCATCTCGTTTTTTCCCACGAATTTTATGACTTATCCGAACTGCATTTTCAGGAATCAAGACGGCGTATCTGCCAGCTATTGTTATGCTTGACCGTACTTCAGATAATCCAGGTCTAACTTTTTCTACGCGTACGAGAAGTTCGTCACCTTCATTGATTTCTTCATGAAAATTCTCATTATTCAGGTGCATTATGCCTTCTGTTTTCCCTAAATTTAAAATCGCGTAATTCCGCTCCATATTTATCCTCGTGACAATTCCTTTATAGAAGCCATTTGGACTAACTTTTGTGTAAAAAACCGTAAGATCAGGAAGAAGCAACCGCAATATTTCCAGTAATTTTTCAATAACCTCTTCTTTCCCATTGAGTTCTATGCCCTGTCTATTTCGTCTGTCAAGAATATCTAGGTCGAAAGGTACACGTAAGTTCTCAATTACCCCTTCAAAGCGTTTTAAAATGACAGTTGAAGGATAAGTGAGTTTAAATCCATGATCTATAAGGATTTTCGCTAATGCAGTCGAGTATATTCCTCTGAGGCGAACTGTCGTTGCGTTTTTTTCCATCTTTTCATCCTCATTATTTATCTAGTCTAAAAATGCTTAAAAAAGTCAATCCGTTGTCTCATGAGTTAAGAGTGGTGCGGGGGGCGGGAATTTCGGAATAAGCTTTTTGCTTCATTCCTTCGAACCCACGCAGGCGTGCGTCGAAACCTAGGGCACCTAATGCTTCTCTACGCCACAGGATCCTGAGTCCTGCTCCTTTGGCCAAGTTCCCGTTACTCTCAATTGAGAGGAGACCTCGGACACCCCCGCGTTTAAATTCATCAAGATATGATCGCTTCTTAGAACATCTATTTAAAAATACAAGGAAACAGACCTACAAATATCATATGCATTCTTAAAACCGCATTAGGGGTACCTGTTGCCATTTCTTAATTTGTATAGAGGCTACCGATTCTTATTAAGATTTCGGGACCTTCAATTCGCTCAGAGACCATTTCTCTTTACGAACATTAAGTACAATCGAGGTATTTGTACGCTCTATGTTGGATATAGAAAGAACGTCCTTAATAAACTTATCAAGGTCATTTCGAGTATTAAAGCGCGAAATTACTGCTATGTCATATTCCCCCGTAATATCATAAACCGCCATTACTGGATCATGCTGCGCGATCTTTTCTTCTACTTCAACGAGTTTTCCTCCCCTAACCCTTACAAGGGTTAGCGCAGTAAATTCATAGCCCAATTTCTCATAATCTAAGACTACAGAGTATCCTTTAATGACACCTTCCTTTTCAAGATTTTTCACGCGATTATGTACTGTTCCAGCAGCTTTTTTGCGTCCAGTTTTTTCAAGTTCCTCGGCAATTGAACGGTAACTAAGACGTGCATCCTTTTGAAGAAGTTTTATGATATCTAAATCGGTCTCATCGATGGTAAATTCACTTTCGTCTTGTTCTTGTGGCATTTTTGCACACAACCTCATTATGTTGAAGTTTTTGCTCACCTTTCCAAATGAGATACACTAACTTGTACGATTTCTTTAAGTATTTGGTGTAATGTCTTTGTGAGTGTACCTGCATATATTTCTTCTGGGATGATAAATAAAAGATATCCTAATTGTTGACATAAAGAAGTCAGTTTTTGAGTTATAAAGGAGTTCCACTGAGAGACATTATTGAAGAGAATGATGATTCTGTAGTTTGATTTATGAATATTGAGATATTCTTCAAAACTTTCCCAAGCAAACTTAAGGCTTGCTCGATCAATGATTCTTGAAGTTTCATACTGAGAAAGGGGGTATATATTTTCAATTTCGCTAGGTACACATCCGAAAGGAATAACAAAAGTTACTAAATGTAAATAACGAAAATAATCACCAAAAACTTCTTTTAATCGGTCAATTAATCGGATTTGCCCAGGAGATGATCGAAATGGCTTTATTTTTGTTTCAGGAAGAACGGTTAAAATTGGAGCGTCTGACGGTGGATGATAGTACTTTGTTAAATGATTTTGATGCCTAACTAGATTAGGTCTATATAATCCTACTTTTCCATAAAAAAACAAAGCCCTTCTCTTTGAGATAGGATCGAACGTTTCTAACCAATCACGATATTTTCTTAGATGATAAAAAGCTTGTAAAAATCTGGGATGCATGTGTGCCCTTGCTTCCAGGAGTTCCCAGAGTCGTCCGTCTAAGATTGCTTGACGTATCGTACGTATTTCTTGGAGAGAAATATGCAAATTGTGACTTGCCAAAAGCTCATATCTCAGTTCTGCATTAGTTGCTTTCAACTCCGAGGGTGTATATTTGATACAAACAGGACATGAACATGGAAACACCTCTAGTGAATCCAATAGATAAGTACCACTTGGAGTCATGTAACGGTTTTCTTTTGCAAACAATGCATAAGCAGCGGAATCAAAAGTATCGCAGCCTAAAGCAATAATTAACGAGAAAAAAAGAGGATGTCCTGCACCAAATAAGTGAAATGGTTTTTCAACTGGTAAATTCATCTTAGCAGTAGCGATACCTTCAACTAACTTTATGAAATTATATTGCTCCATAAACGGAGTAACGCTTCCAAGAGCATACATATCAAAAGGGAGATCATACATTGTTTTTGCGCAATGCTCAATAAGTTCTAAGTAGGCACCACCTTGAATAGGTCCTACCCAAAGAATATCTTCAACATTCCTAAGATTTAGACTCTCCTTCGCCCTCTTTAATGTCTGGGTAACATTGTATTTAGCTTGTTCATAGGTAAGGTCGGGTCCAATAGGGAGATCTAATATAACCGCAATATCAGAATGAATTTTTTCTTGAAATTCAATTACTTCTTCTGGGGATATTGTTACGCCACCGTAACGTAGGATCTGAAATGCGCCTGAATCAGTCATTATGGGACCATTAAAATGGAAAAAAGAGTGAAGGTCTGATATGTTCTCATTACTTCTTGTGATGTATTGTTTTAGAAGGTATGCACTTGTTATAATTATTTCACAATTAAATCCAGTTTCAAGTTTTTCAGGAGAAATCGGATTTTTTGTAGGATGCACAACAGGAATTAAAGTAGGAGTATTGATAAACCCGCCATGGCGGGTGTAAAGTTTGCCAATACGACCTCCTACATCATGTTCTATAACTTCAAAACTCAAAGAAACTTTCACATCGTTTCTTGGTTACTAAGAACTTCTTAACTGATCAAGATGACTTTCCGCTAGTTTTTTCTTCCATATATTTATCATAAACCGCGCTAATCCTCTCAGCAAGAGGGCCTTCGCCTTCAACTCCAGCTTCGGTTACAGTTATTTTGTTGTCTAAAACCGAAATTACTCCTGCTGATTCGTGTAGTTTAACCTGACCAGGTTGTGGAAAAAGTTTCGAGATTTCATCTGCTAATCCTTTCATATCAAAAGGTTTTTCGACTTCGAAAATGGCGGCGATTTCGTGACCTAGAATAAAAGCACGATGATATTTAATTCCTTCAGAATCATTTGCATTGATCAGACAAAATGAAAGCGTATTCTGATCAAAACCCTGAAGTTCACCTTCAAAAACTTGCTTTGCGACCGTTACGACTCGCACTTTCTTGTTCATAAGGTTCTGAAGTTCGATGAAGAATTTTCGTGTGCTACTTGACATTATACGTTCCTCCCATCTAAAACCCATTAAGAACTAAGGATTTTTAAATTAATCCCATTAAATTTTTATGACAAAGAAAATTTTTGGATATATCTACGAATAGTAAATGAAAGATTGTGAGAAAAATGGTACAAACTATTTTCAGTGTGCAAAGGATTGAACCTACTGACCTTGAGGATGTTTTTAAGATAAGGTTAACATCCCAAGATGGGAAAATGGAACTCTCATTTGAAATAATTGAAAATCTATTTGATTTTAAGGAAAATACTGAGTTAGATATTTATATTGATAAAATATCTCCTAAGAAAGCTGATGCAGCTAATATACTTATGCAAGGAGATGTTTTTAAAGTGCAAAAAAAACAGGACGTAGTTCAGGTTTTTGGCTCACTTGGAGGACTGCAACTTCGTCTTATTCATCCTAAGAGTAAAGAACTATTTCAAGCAACAGATCCTCTTATTTTAGCAATTTTTTAATGGAGCTGGAGATATGTTCAAAATAAAGAAAGCTATAACTAAGAGTGATTTTTTAGATAATATTCTCATAACAGGTTTTCATGGAATAGGAGAAGTCGGATATATAGCTTCAACGCAACTAATAGAGGCCTTCGAGGGTGAACGTATAGGCATAATTGATAGTGAAACGTTACCATCTTTTGTTGCAATGGACAAGAATAGATTATCCCTCCCCTTTGAAATATTTAAATTTGATAGGTTTGTGACTATTTTACCCAACTTTCAGCCCAATCCTCAAGAAATTCATGGATTCTGTAAGGGGATTGTTGAATGGGTAATCTCTAATGAATTTAAGGAAGCATTTCTAATTGGAGGACTTGATAATCGCTTCCAAAAAAGTGACGAAAAACCCTACAGGTGCGTACTCACACAGAAATATGAAGAAAAGGCAAAAGAATTGGACTTACCGATGCTTGAGCGAGGATTGTACGTCACCGGTCCGCTCGCATTGCTTCTTGCTTACTTTGAGATGGAAGATTTTCCAGCATTAGCTGTACTTCCGTACGGAAAAAGAGATCGTCCAGATCCGCGGGCGGCTTCAATAGCAGTTGAAGAATTTAGTAAAATCTATAATGTTGAAATAGACATATCAGAATTGCTAAAGGACGCACAAAGAGTAGAAGAAGAACTAGAAGAAATGTTACGGCAGCAAAAAGAGAAAATGATGGAAGAAGCTCAGAGTCCTATTGACCGAACAAACTATTACATTTAGTATGAATTAAATCTTATCTTTAGTTCTTTCATCAATATAAGATAACTTAGTATGATTCTTACCGTTCCTTTCATAATAGACATCTATTACAGCGAATAGTGTCTATCCACCCACGATAAGAACATGAGTGGAGGCCCCGCTAGGACGGTTGAGCGGGATACCTGCCGCCATATAGGGTGCAGGCCTTGCGTGAACGAAACGGTGATTTATTGTCAGCGTTCCCGCAGAATCGACAGCGTACGGGAGTGCTGGGCTGAAGTCCGTGAAGTGGTCCCGGGGCGAATGCTTAAACCGCCGGGTGCCTCATCTTACCATCAATTCTCACTTATATACTGGAGGACCTGCTTTATAAACACCACGCCTCACGCGTTCACTGTGGAACCCTTTGCCCGCGAAAGAATCGTCTATATTTGTCTATAAAATAAATAACTGTTAATCACCCTCTTGTAACTTTTGTTTGATCACAAAAACTCGTATTTTTTCCTCTGCAATTATAAGTGTATTATTGATGGATTTAATTACAGAATGGGGAATTAAAATTGTTCCTTTCTCATCGCGCGGAAATTTTTCAATATCTGGATGTTTAGTAGGCTTCACACACACAGCTAATAAGTGACCATCGCGCGAATTAATTATGAAATCAACAACCTTCCCCATAACAGAACCTTTTTCATCATTTACAGGAATACCGATTAAGTCCCGGATATCTATAATAGAGGAGGGTTCGATTTTAATCACCTGTAGAACGTAATGAAATATAGAAGACAAACTACTATGATAAGACTATATTGCCTCCAAACTATTTAAACTCGATAACTCGTGATTTAAGTTGTTAATCAAGAAGGCTAACCTTCTTAGAAAATATGTTAAAAAGAATCTTCCTAGAAAAAGGTTTTTGAGGGAAAAGACAGACATCTGTGACATTCTTCCCATTATAAGAGACTATATTTTTTGCCGATAAAGTTAAAAAAAAGACTTCGTATAGATATTGTCCAATGCTTTGCCACAATAATGTAACTCGTGGATTATTTCAATAACATAAGTTCCCTTGTAATCAAAGAATTGAAGCGGGGGTGTCCGAGATTTCCTCTCAATGGAGAGTAACGGGAACTTGGCCAAAGGAGCAGGACTGAGGCTCCTGTGGCGTAGAGAAGCATTAGGTATCCTAGGTTTCGACGCAAGCCTGCGTGGGTTCGAAGGAACGAAGCGATGTCGCTTCATCCGAAAATCCCATCCCCCGCACCATTCTTAACTTCAGAAACAGATCACTAGTTTTTTATGGGTTCTATCATGCTTCATAACACTACAATGAAAAGTATTTTTAATATTCTCCCAGTGAATTTTTATTAGATTTCTATTCAGATTTTGACGGAATAATAGAGCGAGGAAGGAACACCTGAAAGAAGAAGCCAACTAAAACTAACAAACCAATCTAATATAGCAATTACAGAACATATAACGAGCGCACTAGGGAACAAAAACGCAAATAAACCAATCATAAATAATAACTGGGATAGACCTGCTGGGTTAACGATACTCGCACCTAATAAATAGGAAGTTGCACCAATGAACAATGCTACACCAAAGGGGAGAGGATATCCCACAGCAATTGAGAGGACGTAGACTTTGCTTGCTTCAAGAATCCAAATTGGAAAGGCAATAAGGAGTGCAAGAGGTGTATTTCGCTTATCAGTGATAAGATCTTCGATGTCTTTCGTCAGTTCTGACATTCCCTCAACTGCTTTCTTCTGAATTTGCTTGGCAGGCCTAAATACCGTTTGCAAAATTTTAATGCAGAAATTGACGAACCAAGGCTTTCGAATCAAAATAAAAAACGCGATAAACAAAGCAATAATACCTACAGAGAACAACCACGACTGAATAACACTTTGTAAGTCACTGAAAATGAATATGATCGAAAACGCGGTAATTAAGACGAGTGCAACACTATCAACAAAACGTTCAATGATTACTGAGGTCAATGATTTAGAGAAAGAGGTTTCTCTGTCTTTCGACAACCAATAACTTCTAATAAACTCTCCGACTCGAAGTGGGATGATTGTGTTGATAAAGATACCAGAGCACAAAATCGGAAATAGTTTTACACTTGGTGGCAGTTTATAAGACGAAAGAAGAATATTCCAGCGACCAGTTCTAAGCGAAAATGATAAAATTATTAATAAGAATGTGGGGAACAATAAAAGAATATTTGCTTGCTTTAAGGCATTAAGAATAGCATTAAATCCAAGCTGGCTTAAAATATAGATGATGATGACACTTATTACTACGAAGATAAGAATAACAAATAATGTTTTGCGTAGAGTAAAATTAACGGAAATTACTCTCACCTATTTGACTTAATGAAATCTACAGAGAAAAAAGTTACTTCCTCTTTTTCCTGCCTGCTCGTCGAGCAGCAATGAGCCCGACTTTTCGACCTGGGGGTGCATTTCGAGACACTGTTGTTGGCCCACCTGGGCGCTGTTTACTGCCTCCGCCGTGCGGATGAGATACGATATTCATAGCAACACCACGTACATGTGGCCATTTTCGCCCTTTTGCGGTTATAAAGTGATATTTAGTGCCAGCTTTGACAAACGGTTTTTCAGGGCGACCTCCACCTGCAACTACGCCAATTGTAGCCCTACATTTTGAATTAATCGTTTTCGATTTTTTTGAGGGAAATTGTATGATAGTAATGCCTTTAGAATGCGAAATGATTGTTGCATAGCAACCTCCGGATCTTATAAATTTCCCACCGTCTCCTGGATTCTTTTCAATATTAAAGATGGGCGTTCCTTCTGGAATGTTTTCAAGTGGAAGAATATTTCCAATAGAAATAGTTGCGTTTGATCCATATTCAACAACTTGACCGATGTAAGCAGATTCTGGTAATAGCAATAAACTTTTTACTCCATCTTTGTATTTTACAACACCAACAGGGGCACCACGTCCGGGATCATGATATAGACCAGTTATCACACCATTTATTATACGTTCTACAGTTGATTTTGAGAGAGAGCGATATTTTACAGCGCCTCTTCTCTTGTGAGTATGAGCACGAAATGTTGGAGAGCCACGTCCTCTTCTTTGAACAAGAACTTTTTTACCCATTACGCTATAGCCTCCTCATAAATATTTAAAGTAATTTTAAAACATTCCTAATTTTGCAGCGAGATCACCTGCATCATCTTCATCAGATAAGCGTACATACGCTTTTTTTCTTCCATCAGGCAGAATAAGTGTATTAACACCGTCAACCTTTATATCGTAAAGAACTTCAACTGCTTTCTTAATCTCCCGCTTATTGGCTCGCCTATCTACGATAAATGCTAATTTATTTTCATTTTCGATCATATCGAACAACTTTTCACTGATTACTACATTATAAACAACTCGATGTAGCTTACCGCTAAGGATCGATTCTTTTTCCATTTTAGATTTTCTCCAAATAATTTATGTTTCTTAAGCCATTTGTTTAGCAAGATACTCTATCGCTGATTTTACCCAGATGGTAAGTCTTCCAGGGTGACCACCAGGAGCTAAAGATTCTGTATTAAGGTTATTAACGTGAATAATATCTATGCCCGGATGATTTCTTGCCGCTTTTATAATCCCATTGTCTTCAGAAATCACAATAAGCGGACCTTTAGGCTTTTTATATTTGCGTCCTCTTAGTTTACCCTTTCCGCTTCGGATTTTTTTGCCGCTTTTTGCCCGAATAACATCTGCCCAGAGGCCGAGTTTCTCGAAAACACTTTTAGTTTCACTTGTTTTAGTTAATAATTGAAATTCATCTGTTAAGATAATTGGGAATTTTGAAATCATCTCAATAGAATGTCCTCTTTTGCGAACGCGAATCTTATTTGCAGTCGCAGCAATGGCAGAACGTAGTGCAAAACGTCTCTCATTTTTATTTATTCTTTCAACATGTATCTTTTCTGGTTTGGGAGGATGGGCTGCTCTTCCTCCAACAGCCATAGGGACGAAGGCACCTCTTGAACCAGCGTGATGTTTACTTCCTTTTACACGAGGTACCCGAGCAATTCCTCGACCAACACCCATAGATTCAGCAGAAGTTCGCTGACCTGCCTTTTTGTTTACACCATAAGGTTGAATACGTGCAGTGGTCGCTGCGATTACTGCACGTTGAATTAAGTCTGGGCGAAAGGGCGTGAAAAATATTGAGGGTAAAGTGATTTCCTCTATAATGGTCCCATCTAGATCATATACAATTCCTTTTTCTGGAATATTCATTTGAATCGCCTGTTACATATTAATTTAAATTGAAGGAGTCATATTAAAACATGAAGAGTGATTATCGCCGTATATATGAAAGGGCAGGTGCTTCTGAAGGCGCATTTAAAGGTGCACGTAATGCGTGTCGCATTTTAATTAAATTCTTTCTATGTCCAGTAATTGAGCCCTGTATGATCATATAGTCTCCACGAATAATGCCATAACGGATGAATCCACCAGGAGGTGTGATTTCATCGCCATCCCCACCTATTTTCAATATTCGCTTATTATAGTCCGTTCTTTGATGATATCCTAACTGTCCTGCTCGTGGTACAGTGTAGAACATATGATGTGGTTTCCATGGCCCGATTGCACCAACACCACGCTTTGTTCCCCTAGATTTATTTTGTAAGATGCGAATACCCCAACGCTTCACTGGACCTTGAAATCCTTTGCCAATCGAAATTGAACTAGTGTCCACAAACTGTCCGTCTCTCAATATATCCGCAGCACGTATTTCTTTTCCTAAAATGGAATTAACATAGTCAAATTGCTCTTGTATGGATTCTCCTCCACCTATTTTCACTTCATATAGATGAGGCTTCCGTCGCGCAACACCACTTAAAATAGGTTGGGTATGAACTATAGCCCTTACTTCTGCTGTTGTTTCAATTGATTTTTTCAACATATTCAAAGTTTCTGAAGTGTTATAGTCTTTAGGAAGAGGAAAAACTCGACCTAGGTCAGAATTTAAATCAGAGAACCAACTTTCACCAATGACACTTAATCCATAAGGCGTTGATTCGTAAGTACGCATCCCACATACGAAGAGAGGGGGTATATCAAGTACAGTAACAGCCATAACACGTTCTTGTCCGTAGAGGGGGCTATGTATGTGATCTTCAATTAAAACTACATGAGTCATTCCTGCTTTGTAACCTGCAAAGCCAAGAAGTGTTGGTGGGCCAATCCAAGAAGGCCAGGTTTTAATCTTGCCAACTGGATGTGCCGCTCTACCACGAGGTAGATAAGCGAGAGAGCCTCTTTTTGGTGCATGTCGTTTTCGATGACCCATAGTATTTACCTCCACAAATTACTAAAAAGGGCAAATAAGATAATCTGCAATTTATTTTTGTTATCAGTAGTATTCCAAAGGTTATTCTTGATCTTGATATTGATTCTGGTAGGTACATGATTTTATGACTACAGTAAAAACAAGAGGTATCTCATAGAAGCATATCCCTCTGTTTGAGCAGTCTGTCTAAAATAACCGTATATTGTAACCTACTTTTTCTGTTTCATTTTTATGTCTTCTGCTGAAAGAAAGGATAATTTACATCTTCCACTTTACACCTTCGGAATCGTTTGAAAAATCTTAAATAGAACTCAACACTTCATTGCACTAAATTTCATTTCAAAACATCAATTAAACGATGAAATATATCCTTTATTGAGGATATTCCAAGAAGATATGAATGAATAGTTTTCATGTGTTAGGGAGGAAAAAATGATGCCGTTACCCTATATGACTCAATCATTGTGCCCAGAATGCCTCAAAGTCATTCCTGCAGAAATAAAGGCAGAAAATGGCAAAGTTGTCATAGAGAAGGAATGCTCTGAGCATGGTTTTTATAAAGATACGTATTGGGGCTCTGAAGAAGATTTTCTTAAAGCCGAGAAGTGGTGGTGCGACGGGAGACTAGATAATCCGCGCACTGAAACAATAAAAGGTTGCCCGCAAGACTGTGGGCTTTGTCCAGAGCATAAATCCCATACTGGCCTTGCTCTCATCGATGTGACGAATCGATGCAATCTTTCCTGTCCAATTTGTTTTGCAAACGCACGTTCTTCAGGATATGTTTATGAACCAACATTAGAGGAAATACGTGGTATCCTTGAAAATTTACGCGCCAATGAACCAGTTCCTGCTCCCGCTGTACAATTTGCTGGCGGTGAGCCCACTGTTCGTAAGGAATTGCCAGAAATTATATCAATGGCAAAGGAATTGGATTTTAAAAATATTGAGATAGCTTCTAATGGCCTAAAAATAGCTGAGAGTGCAGATTACTTGATGAAATTACAAGAAGCAGGTCTTAGTACTATCTACTTTCAGTTTGACGGAATAACACCTGAGCCATATATTGCAGCACGAGGGAAAGACCTGTTCCCCCTAAAAAAGAAGGTTATTGAAAATGCACGAAAAGTAGGGTTTGATAGTATTGTCTTAGTGCCAACACTAGTTCGCGGTCTCAATGATGCTCAGGTAGGTGGAATAATTGATTTCGCTGTACAAAATGTTGATGTTGTCAGAGGAATCATCTTCCAGCCAGTTTCTATTACTGGAAGGATTGATAGAGAAAAATTAAACGAGATGAGAATTACTATACCTGATTTAACGCGCT
>JAEORY010000076.1 GCA_016840645.1 Candidatus Borrarchaeota archaeon
GAAAAATCCTGATTTTCTGTGTGAGTTTCATGGACTTCACGTAGAACTCTGTTACTTACTAGGTTATAGCCATAAATTCTATATAAGGCCAGCGGCTTTCATCCCCCACCTGTCGGAAGGGGACTTCCCGCCGATTAAGTTAAAAAAAGAAAGAAGAAAATTATTATTATGGAAGAACGCCCTTTGCCATTTCTTCGAATTCTTCGTTGGTAAGGATTCTTTTGTTCTCAATTGCAAAATCCTTGACTTTAGCTAAGATTTCTAGCGCTTGGTCTTCTGTAGGTTCTGGTAGACCCAACTCTTCAGCTTTTATGAGAATTGATGGTATGCCAGACTTCTTCCCAAGCACGATGTGGACATCTTCCTGCCCGATCGCTTTTGGAAGAATTGGATACATCACAAGAGGCATGCCTTTTTCCTTCAGTCGCTTCCACCAACCAGCAACTATTCCTGATTCCGTAACAAAGAAGTTGTCTCCAACAATTGGTTTGGCTGGTGGCATTTTAATATTTGTGAGTTTTTGGACTAATTTTGACATTTCGTAGAGTTTTTCGAATTTGATTTTTGGCAGATCCACGCCATAGAGCATCCTTAAGGCAGCTAAAATCTCTTCAAGTGCGCAGTTACCAAGTCGTTCGCCGATTGCATTCACTGTTGTGTGCACCACTTCAGCGCCAGCCTGTAGACCTGCAATAGAGTTTGCTACCGCAAGGCCGAAATCGTTATGCATGTGCATTTCAACAGGCTTCTTTATTCGTTCGATTATCTTTTTTGTGAGATATCGTGTAGCTTCAGGAGTACAAACACCAAACGTATCTACAAGTGCCACGGAATCTGCATGTCCCTCGGCACTAACCTTCTCTAGAAGATTCAAATACCAATCTACATCAGCACGAGTTGAATCGATGCAGAAAAAACATGTATAAAGACCATGCTCACCTGAATACGCTGTTGCTTCAATTGATTTTCTCAGCGCTGTTTCTAAATCCCAGGCGTATGCATGTTCTATGATATGATCGGAACTTGGAATTTCCATGATGACGCCATCGACGTCGCACTCAAGCGCCAGATCAACATCACCTTTCATGCATCGGGTAAATGCAAATATTTTAGCATCAACTTCTTTTGCGATAGCTTTAATTGCGGCTTTATCGTCTGGCGATACTGCAGGCATACCTGCCTCAATTCTATCGACACCTAATTCCGCTAATTTGTGGGCTATTGCAAGTTTGTCATCTTTTCTGAGAACAATGCCTGCCTGTTGTTCTCCATCTCTTAGTGTGATATCCTCAAATTCAATATTCTTAGGGAATTCTACTTTTGTCTCTTCAATGAAATTATAGGGGGAAACCCACCACTTATCAGTTTTCCAAGGTTCTGCCATATTTCTCACCTAATCTAGGTTTAATGAGGTTTGTAAAGATGTATTTTTACTTCAAATAGCTTTTGTTCGCATACTAAGATTATTTACTTCAATCGGAATGCATTTGTCAATTGATTTTGTGATGTGACAATATTCAACGCTCAACTCGAAGCATTTCTCACCGAGCCGTTCCTCACCTTCTTCAACCAGCATTTCAGCATTTATTACAATTTTTGTTAGCCGATAAGCTCTCACCTTTTGTACAAAGTCTACATCTCCAGCGGCTTTTAATTTGAATTCAATAGGCTGAAATTTCATCTTTCTGCAAAAGTAGCAGAAAGTCGTGGTAATGCACCCAGCAACGGACGACATGAAAAGCTCATCAGGACATAAAGCTCTACTATTACCACCCCAATCCGTTGGAGTATCAAACTGTACCTCATAACCGCTGTGTGTGGCAGTGAGTTTTCCGCCAGTTTTCCCATCCCAAGTCGAATTAACTTCAAAGACTAAATGTTCAGGATCGGTAGTTTTTGTCATTTCATCCACCTCAAGCTATTATTTTTTTTAAACCGTTCAATCGCAGCTAACATTTGTTGCACATAAACCTTATAAGGATGATTCATCTGCCTTTTGAAGCACACGGTTCTGAAGGTGGATTAAAAAATGGATTTAGGCATCTATCCTCCTCATATCAATGCGTTACGCTCGATTCAATTGAAGAAATTCCAGTATACTGCAAAATGGTTAAATGATCATACTATTTTTTACAAAACCAAATTTAGGAAAGCCAATGTGGATCCTACAGATATCAAGAGTCTTGATGATATCAAAAAATTGCCGTTCACTACTAAAGATGAACTGAAAGCTCTTCCTAATAGCGAAATTTGCTGGCATCCTGAACTTACGCTTAGAAAACACACCTCTTCAGGGACAACGGGCATGCCTACTGCATCATGTTTTATCGATGTTGACCTGCAGGTAATGGGCACACTCGGGGCCCGTTCGCTCAAGCTTTGCGGATGCGAGGAAGGGATGACACTTCAGGTCAATTATGGCTATGGCTTTTTTACGGGGGGGTTGATTTTTGATGAGGCGGCACGACGTCTCGGCATGAAAATATTACCTCAAGGTGCTGCCCCAATCGACCAGAGTATTGCAGCCATGCAACGTTTTCAACCAGAGGTGTGGTGCTGTACACCAACTTACGCCAAACGGGTTTGTTATTACATAGGTGATAATGGAGTAGATGTTTCTTGGCGTATCGGCTCTCATGGCGCTGAAGTATGGACGAACGAAACAAGAAAACTAATTGAAGAAGGATTGGGACCTGATTATAAGGCATATGACGTTTTTGGATTATGTGAAAAAGGAGGACCATTTGTCGGGCATGAGTGTACTGCTCAGGATGGCTCCCATATTTGGACAGATGTATTTTATATGGAAGTATTAGATGAAAACGGCGAAGATGTTAGTGAAGGCGAAGTTGGTGAACTCGTATTGTCTCATATCTATGCTGGAGGTTACTCCACAATTAGATATCGCACTGGAGATAAAGTCAAACTTGTCGCGGAAAATGATTGTGTATGCTTTGCATCGGGCTATCCTCGTATACAAGTTTTGGGAAGAAAAGTTAAGGACGAATTTAAGGTTGGTGGAACATTCCTTATCCGTTCTGATCTCGAAAATGTGGCCGTCAATGCAACAAGAAAACTTCACGAGCTTTTTGGGATTGCAGTTGGAGAGTTTAGAGTAGAGCTCTCATCACTAGAGGGAACTACAGATGTACGTTATAGCGTAGAACTGACTGATCCTGAAAATGAAGAACAGAAAAGCGTAGTTAAAAGCGTTGTCCGTGACATATCACGTCACATGATCAACCGTAGTTTCCCTGTTAAAACGTGTCCTATGGGAACTTATGAAAAGAGTTTAGGAAAAACAAAATTGATCATTGATAAACGAAATGAAGGAATAAAATAAAGTTTGTAGAAGTAAACTCAATGAAATGCGGATAAAGATTAGTTTAGTGCCTCTTCGTTTTCCAAAGCTGTATTTTTGCAAAATATGCAGAGTTATAAATTCTTTTTAATTACATTTTCGATAAACTCTTCAGGCGTAAAAAGTTTATTCTCTAAAGCAGGAATTATTTCAAAATGTGCTTTATTTCTCGTCAGAAGATAATCTGAATTTGTTAAAATACAAGATGCTGCAATTATAACATCTTGGTATTCGATCGGTAATCCTTGAGAAATCAAATAAGCGTTTAATTGCCCAACTTTTTCTGCGACTTTTCCATCTAGTTCAATCCAAGAAAATTGTCCCAAAACTTTTTTAGCTTTTAATACTGCCTTCTCAAAATCTTTTCTAAGAAACGAACCGGTTAAAATCTCTGAAACAGTTACTGTGCTTATATTCATTTCATGTTCTTTTCTAAACTCTCTACAAAGAGTTATAACAACTTCATTTCTTCTATCTATGTACACAAGTATACTTGTGTCAAAAAAGATCTTCATGGCAGAATGCCCATCCGTTTAAATCGTTTTGTAGCGTCTGATCTTATTTCTTTCAAAATCTTTTCAAAATTCTCAGGAAGAAAATCGCTGCAATCGTCCCATATGTCATTTTCTATTTTTTCTATAACAATTTTTCCAAGCTCGGTCCTAATTTCTACTATATCTCCCTCTTTTATGTCTAATTTTTCTCTTATGTCTTTTGGGATAGTTATTTGTGAATTTCTTGTGACTTTGATTATAACCATAAGATCCCCTTTAAATAGTTCGATAATTCACTATTTATATTTTACTAGAAAAATTAACTATAGGCATTAATTTTTAGTATAAATTCTTTATAGTGCACTTGTTTTTCACATGCCGACAAGAAGCCGCGCATTACTATATTCGTTTCAAAACTTTCTTTCCTAATCTGCCCCTAGGCAATATTCTCCTACTTGTCATTAATAAGATATAGAAGATGTGTTGTTAAAAAAGAATTTTACTAATTTCTGGTTTATTCTGCTACTTTTTCCGCCAAAGCAAAGCCAACTTCAAGTGCCCGTAAGTTTATAGTCTTATACTTTGTTGGTACAACTTCAAGAACAGCTTTCTCGATGGTGCCCTGCGAAACCACTTCTGTCAGGCCGACTAAGAAGCCGAGCATAATTATATTAGCGACTACCTTGTTTCCTAGATCTATTGCAGTATTAGTAGCTTGTATTCCAATTTTTCTAATTGATTCAGATTTTAGCGTTGCTTCTTTCACTAATCCCTCATCATAAACGAAAATGCCATTAATTTCAATATCATCAATATAAGCATCTACTGCTTCTTGGGACATAGCTACAAGAATATTTGGTTTTGTTACGTTTGGAAAGATTATTTCGTGAGGGCTAATTTTTACCTCAGAGCTAGCTAACCCGCCTCGTGCTGCTGCCCCATAATTTTGAAATAATGTAGCATATTGATTTTCATAAAGTGTAGCTGCACGTGCCAAGATAACCCCAGCAGTGATTGTCCCTTGGCCGCCTGATCCTGCAAAGCGAATCGATAGTTCCATTTTATTCTCATCCCTAAAAATAACTTTACATATGTCAACATATTCTTTTTAACCTTATCGAAATTATTGAACTTAATTGGAGGAGCTTCAATGTTTAATGTCAATCACCCCCTAACGAGTTAGGGGGCTTGTTCCGTGAGGAGCAAGAGTAATTAGTTGATTAGCCTAAGAGAGGTCATGGTGGAAACAACATGGCGGCATCTACGTTATCAGGAGAGTTAAAGAACACACCAAAGGATGCTTCTCTAGTCCTTTGCTCTGTAAACGGTGGTTTAAACAGAGAGGAAACTCTCAGTGATCACCGTATAGTACTGACTGATAACCTTGGCGAAGAGAACCAACCTGCTTTAAAGCAATTTAAAGGAGGAGATAGGACTTGAGAGTACCTATCTATGTGCTGAACATGAGAGGGCAACCGCTCATGCCTACCACACAGCACAACGGAAAGAAGTTATTACAAGAAGGCAAGGCTACAGTAGTAAAACGGTGTCCTTTCACCATTCAGTTGAATTATGCCACTGGAGAGGCGACACAACCGATTAAACTGGGAATGGATATTGGATTTACTGAAATCGGTTTTAGTGCCAAGACCGATACGTTAGAAGTTATCAGTGGGACGTTGAGCTTGCGAAAGGACGTCTCTAACAAGCTAGAGGAAAAACGGAGGTATCGTAGAACGCGTAGAGGTAGATTAGGATATCGACCACCACGATTTGATAATCGTACGCGCCCTGAAGGATGGTTAGCTCCTAGTAACCCGCATCGGCATGACTCACATATTCGATTAGTGGAAACACTTGCAACACTGCTTCCGATACCCTTCAAAAAGGTAGAGGTGGGGAATTTTGATACACAGAAAATGCAGAACCCAGAAATTACAGGAGTAGAGTATCAGCAAGGCGAACTTCAGGGCTACGAAGTCAGAGAGTATCTGTTAGATAAGTGGGGGCGAAAGTGTGCCTATTGTGGTAACACAAACGTGCCCTTAGAAGTAGAGCATATCGTCCCGAAAAGTAGAGGTGGCACAGATAGAGTGTCGAATTTGACGATCTCATGTAGGAACTGTAATCTTAAGAAGGGAGATAAGACCGCCGAGGAGTTTGGCTATCCTCACATCCAGAAGCAGGCAAAGAAGTCACTTAAAGCAGCCGCATGTATTATCAACATTCGTTGGGGGTTAGTAGAACAGTTAGGTGCAGATCATACTTACGGATACGTCACTAAATACCAGCGTAACAAGTTAGGGCTGGAAAAGTCACATATCAATGATGCGTTTGTTATTGCGGGAGGAACAACTCAAGAACGGTGTAAGCCGTATGAAGTGAGGCAACTGAGGCGCAATAATCGTTCTCTCCAGACGAATAGAAAAGGCTTTAAGCCGTCAATTAGGAGACAACGATACCAGTTACAATCACACGACTTGGTAACATATAATAGTAAACACTACAAAGTAAAAGGCGTATTTAATTATGGAACATATGTAAGATTAAGTGACTCACACGGAACTATTGTCAACACTAATGTCAAAAAAGTAGAGTTGATTAAATATGGAAAAGGATTATTATTTACGTTCAAAAACACTTAAGGGTCGCAATTCATCCCCCCAACAAGTTGGGGGGTCTTCTTGCGAGGTAGTTATAAAGGACTTCCTTTCAACGAATATAGGCACCCGTGAAATCATGAATAAAAAAAAGCTGCTTTTATACGGTACATGCATGGCTGAAAAGCATCCCAACATTTTAGAAGAGTATGCTGAAGGAAGAGTAGCTTTAGCGGTTTGTCTTGAACGAGATCATATGAATATGATCGCTTTTAAACTTGTAACAATGGTAAAGAGTGCGAAATTAGAGGAGATTTCCGTTATAACAGTGGATGGATCGCCTCATTGTGTTCAATTACATCAAACTGTTTCTGAGGTCAATAGGTTATTTGATGACCCTCCGTCTACCCGTTATTTTGTAGTAGAGCATAGCAAAATCCATGAAGTAGATGAAAAAACAGTAAAAACCTCTCGATTCCTATCAAAAATCGAGAAGTTATTGAGAAAAGGAAGCAAATAAAAAAAGGTTTATATGAGAGGCAGTTGTGTTTTAATTAGATACAGATTCTATTATTGCAGAGAACGGAGGCTTGCTTATGGGAAAAGTGGAACGGCTCGCTAAAAAACTAAAAAATTATTTAGCAACTGATGAAAATATTCTTTATGTTGCAGATACCTCTCCTTTTAAGGATGCAGTATATCCACCACAACTTATCGTAACAACGCAGAGGCTTATTTTTCGTATTCCTAAGGCGATCGGTCAACAGCTTGAGGATTACCCCTATGAGTCAATAGTTAATCTCCAGATCGACGAGGGATTAATGTTTTCAAACATCATCATTAAAGCACCGGGTGTCGAAAGACTTGTCGAAGGACTTTCGAAGAAAGAAGCACAAGAAGTCATGAAATATGCAAGAGAGGCGCAAAAAAGCCAGTAATTGTGATTGATTACATTAAAAATAAATCATTATAACCTTTTGATTTTTTCATTTTAGTACTAAAAATTCGTGAATAGTAGTTTAAATCAGCCTTAAAAGCTATGTAACTGTTACTACAATTTCTTTGAGTGTGAATACAATGGAAGAATGGAAAAACGAAAATCCCCCTGCACTAACGTTTGATAAATTCATAAGAACGGCTAGATTACTGAGCCCCATGAAGGATTTCGAACTAGATGAACAAGAAATAGAATTCCGAAAGCATCCTTTATTAGATTACTGGTGTCGAATAAATTTAGGTAGGAGTCTGCGCGTTAAGCAAGCACAGGCACCTTCAGATTATGATGACACCATTCATGAAGTGATTAAAAGGACACGTGAAAAATGTTTCTTCTGTCCCGAGAATCTAGAAACGACGACGCCAAAATTCCCACCTGAAGTTGCACCTGAAGGACGCTTAAAAAAAGGTAAGTTTGTTCTTCTACCAAATTTATTTCCGTTTGCAGAACACCATGCAGTCGGGGTTTTATCGGAAGACCATTTTCTTGGACTAAACGAAATTACAAAGGAACTGCTGGAAGATTGCTTTACAGTGAGCGCGGATTACTTTACTCGGATATATGAATTGAATAATGAACTGAAATTCTGCTCAATAAACATGAATTATATGCCACCTGCTGGCGCTTCTATCGTGCATCCACATGTACAGATCACAAGCGATATAAAAGGGTCTGGAAAACTGCTTGAAATCCTTCATAAAAGTAAAGAATACCATAAAGCACATGGTACGAACTACTGGGCAGATTTAGAAAGAACTGAGAAGTGGCTAAAAGAACGATTTATAGGTACAAGTGGAGCAGTTTCATGGTTGACAAATTATGCGCCCATGGGTAAGAATGAAGTAATCGGCATTGTAACGCGGCCTATATCTCATTTTCGTGCATTTGATGAAACCTTAATTAGCGATTTTTCAGAAGGACTTTCAAAGATCTTTTTTGGATTATGGGAGAAACGATACGTACGTAGCCTAAATCTTACAATTTATTCTGGTCCGATTGACGTTGATGTAAGCGAATATTTTCGTGTTCATGTAAAACTGATTTCTAGACCAGTTTTAAGACCATTTTATACTGGAGATACGGCCTTTATGGAGAACTTCTATGCTGAACCTATCATTGAAACAGCACCCGAAGATGTAGCGAACGATTTACGAAGTTTCTGGTGACTAAATGAACCAATCAGTCTTGAAATCTAAGTTTGTTGGTGCTTTAATCGGCACAGCCGTTGGTGATGCAATAGGTATGCCGTATGAGGGTTTGACTCCTCAAGAAATTAACGCAACATGCACTATACCGCTTGAGATGCATGACGGAAGGTTACCTAAAGGCAGTTACACTGATGATACGGAATTAGCGATTGGTATTGCTGAATCAATTATAGCAAACAAAGGACTCGTTGATAAAAATCACATACTTCAAAGATTTATTGAGAATTTTGATAGAAAACGAGGTTATGGTTTTGGAACAATGAAAATCCTTCAAAAAAGGGCAAATGCCAAAACACTTTTCGATACGGGTTCTTATGGAAACGGGGCTGCTATGCGTATTGCACCAATAAGTCTCGTTTATTATGATACTCCTACAAATCTTTACGAAGCAGCTGTCAAATGTAGCGAAATTACTCACGCACATGTCTTAGGAATAGAAGGTGCTCAAATTCAAGCCCACGCAATCGCTATCGCACTTAGATCAATCCAATCGACACATTCACTAGATGCAACTGAATTCGTTAATGAAATATTGGGTATTGCAGAACAGGATGTATACAAACAAAAACTTCACAAGATCTTAAATCTTTTAAATGAAAAACGCGATCACCAGTTAGTTATTGACGAATTAGGTAATGGTGTCGAAGCCTTTAACTCAGTTCCTTCAGCGGTTTACTCATTTCTATCGAATTTGAATAGCTTTGAGGATGCAGTCACATATGCAGTTTGTTTAGGTAAAGACACTGATACTATTGCCGCGATGACAGGTGCAATTGCTGGTGCTTATTTAGGCGTTGAGGCGATACCAAGCGAATGGATTGCTTGTTTAGAAAACAAGGACTATATTAAAAACCTAGCTGAACGCATTTTTAACCTAAAATCCACTTAAATACGATAAAAAAGAAATATGAAGCCCCGAGTGGGATTTGAACCCACGACCAACAGCTTACGAGGCTGCCGCTCTGCCAACTGAGCTCTCACTTCTCCGATACGCTATACAGAGATACCGAGGCATGTACCGGGGCGTGATACATCTACGCTTTAAGTAATTGAATAAATAAAAAAATTGTCATTGCCAAGAATCTAATGAAAAATAAAATGGAATTAATGTGTGTTAAAGGCAATGGCTGCTGTATATTTTATTTTCGTTCATTGTTTGAGGCGCTTTCTTCTTCCTAGGGCGTTTATTATAACTATCTCGTTCGAATCTTAAGCGCTTAATCTTTGGTACTTCTAGTTTTTCTATAGGCAAATCATGAATCATTATTCTTTGAAATGAATCAAAGTCTCTCTCTGATAATAGCGAAATCGCCTCGCCTTCGGCTCCCGCTCTTGCTGTTCTTCCAATTCTATTTATATAGTCTTCTGGGTTTTGGGGGATATCATAGTTTACAATATGGCTGACATCGTCAATGTCTAGACCCCTGCCCGCGACATCTGTTGCCACTAACACCTTAAATCTTCCAGCGTGAAAGTCTCTAATCACGCTGTTTCTTCTTGCTTGACTAAGTCCTCCGTGTAATGCTGAAACCTTTCCGGAGAGACCATTATTCTGTAGATTTTTGGTTATAAGGTCAACTTCACGTCTTGTATTGCAAAATACTATTGCTTTGTCTGTTCCCGTTTTTTTCAAAAGATGAGCTAGCAAGGAAAACTTCTGTCGAAAGTCTAATTCATAGTAAAATTGTTTCAACAAGTTATCACTGACATGTGTTTCTGTCTGAACGAATTCCAAATTTTTTGAAAATCTATTAGCAAGCTTGAGAATATCATTCGATAATGTTGCGCCAAAGAATAGCATTTGCTTTTCTTCTGGCAATGCACGAATTGCAATCTCGACATCTTCGATGAAACCCATGTCCAACATTCGATCTATCTCATCTAGACAGAAGATTTTTACGTTACGTAGGTCTAGCGTTTCTCGTCTTATATGGTCAAGAGTTCTTCCGGGCGTCCCTACAACGATGTGAGCCTTCCTTAATTGTCTAATCTGGGGCTCTAGAGAGACACCGCCATAAATACACGCTATATTTACTCGCATAAATCTTGAAAACTTCATAAATTCTTCAGCAATTTGCTGAGCTAATTCTCTAGTTGGTGACAAAACCAAAACCTGAGGTTTGGTAATTCTTTCATCGATTTTTTCCAATATTGGTACTGCAAATGCAGCCGTTTTACCAGAACCGGTCTTTGATTGACCGATCACATCAAAACCCTTTTGAATTAGAGGGATCGCCTCTATTTGAATTTCAGTTGGTTCTTCAAGCCCATAGATACTAAGGGCCTCTACAATTTTTTGTTCTATATTTAAATCGCTAAATTTCATTAATAACAACTCTATGTATAATCACATTGAATTTCGTGATTTTTTATGGTAAGAAAAGCAGTCTTTTAAGAACTCGTTTATCGGCTCTTTTGATAGCCTTTCTTTAAACTCTGAAAAGTAGGGTATTTTTCCTAAAACTTTTCTTGAACATTTAAACCAAAGACGTTCTCTTTTAAAAAACTTTTCTTCACTACAAGATTTTTTATAACGAATTCGCAAGAAGACCCCCCCAATTAGGGGGATGAATTGCGGTCTAGTGTTTCACTTTCACATATATCGCCCTACACTTAAATTAAGTAACATAATATTTAAGCGTACAGTATGCCGAGGTGTCTGGCTTGGCGTTGGGAGCGTACACAAGACACAGTACCGATGAGGTTACTGTCGTCCCTCAAGTGTCCCTTGAGGGACGGGGGCTGCTGTGGACCAGCCCGAACTGTCAATGACTAGGCTGAATGCGACCAACCGTGTTGGCTAAGCAGAACAGTTTAGGAGGGCAGAAACCACCTAACTTGTTCGGTGGTAGTTCACTCCTTAAAATTAAGGATTAAGTCCTGAATTTTTCTTTGGAATAGGAACACGACACTTATAAGAATTCCAATTAGATGCAAGATTAAGCCGGTATAAAATTGCTGGGTTACCGTCGAATCTGAAGCACCATCCCACTGAACTTCTATATTGCCATCTTTATAGTTTTTAATTCGATATATACTAATATCTGATTGTTTATGAACTTCCTCGAATAGGTTTTTCCAACTATCGAATTTTTCTAATCCTTCTGTTGAATAAACCTCATTTTCGATTCTACCAATATAGACATATCCGATATCGTATTTTTGAATAATGTCCTTGATTTGACTTTGCTCTAAAGTTGTATAAAATACATCAACATCATTTATTCGGTCATTGACATCCATCTTATACTGGGACATGAACCTTGGATTTGCAAAAACAATTTGTCTATCGGCGAAAACAGCGATTTCATAGAAATCATAATTGCAAATAAATATTGCATCGTCTTCGGTATTTTCTTGTATCCATTGCAAAGCATTGATTTCATCACGCGACACATAGAAATCTGGAGTGGAATAGTAAATA
>JAEORY010000077.1 GCA_016840645.1 Candidatus Borrarchaeota archaeon
TCGTCCACCACCATCGGTGTTCCACTCCACTGGATTAAACCTAATTTTATCGCCCACTACTACACCTAGAAGATCTGCTGTTCTTCGCTGAATAAACACCTTTTTGCCTTCCAGATCGAACTCACCTTCAAGGATACGAATCTGTCCAATTCCGAGTTCTTGTTCTCTATCAACATCCATACCGATCAGTTCAAGGTCGATTTCTATTTGCTCAGTACCTTCCTTAATTACTTCAACCTCTATGAGTGCCCTAAGGCGTGGTGAAACGCCCTGAACACCATCCACACTTTCTGCAAAAGAACGTGGCTCTGCTTCTAGGTATATAGCGTCATTGAAATCTGGATTTATTTCGTCATCCGTGTTTCGAGTAATCATAAAGTCGATAATTCCTTCATTTTGTTCAGCCTGGTCGATGTAAGAATAACTGTATGAATCAACTGTTGCATTCATACCTGTAAGCAACGCGACTGAGACAATAATACCCATTATGCCCAGTATGGTACGTGCTTTTTTACGACGCATTCCAGTGAACAAATAACGCAAGTAACTCATTATTACATCCTCATACTAGTTAGTTATTTTGGTCTTGTCATTGATTTCTTCGTTTAGAATTTTGCCATCGATCATATTGATTACACGGTCTGCATAGGTAGCCATTTCGGAGTCATGTGTAACCATAATCAATGTTTCTCCTTTTTCATGGATCGATTTCAATAGTTCCATTACCATCTTTCCATTTTTGGAGTCAAGGTCACCGGTTGGCTCATCCAAGAAGAGAATCGGTGGATCGTTTGCAAGAGCTCTGGCAACAGCAATTCGTTGTTGCTCTCCTCCACTTAATTCGGAGGGTATATGTCTGGCACGAGCTTCAAGACCTACCATTCGTAATAATTCTAAAGCTCGCTCTTGTCTTTTCTTTTTGGGGATCTTCAGGAAAGTCATAGGCATTTCTACGTTTTCTAAAGCGGTCAACAATTCAAATAACTGAAATGTCTGAAAAACAAGACCAATTTTACGTAAGCGGATCTCAGCTAACTCATCGTCACTAAGAGCTGCAATATTTTCCCCATCAATGAAAATGTCACCCATTGTTGGCGTGTCTATAGCAGCTAAGCAGTTGATCAAAGTCGATTTTCCCGAGCCACTAGGACCCATGAGTGCTATGAATTCGCCTTTTTTCACGTCTAAATCTATGCCACGAACCGCCTGTACGGCAAGTGAACCTGAGACATATGTTTTGTGAAGGTTGATTGTCTTTAAGATCGTCGAATTTTCTTTATTCAACTTTTTCTACCTCTTTTGGAATGGGGTTGCTGAAAGAAGTATTAGCAAATAAATCTTTCTTTCATACCATTTTTTTACTTCACGCACTTTCATACATTTTTAGGAAATTTAACAATTTTTCTCGGAACATAACGTATTCTTCATTTTGGTTTAGGAGATAAAGGGTCATGAGCGAGAAGGCGTCTTTTATTATCGAAGGATCTTTATTTTTTAAAATTTCAGGATTTTTTGGTGAAATTTCTTCTTTTAGTTTATTTTCAAGGTTGATGAATTCTTTTATATGCTCTGATGCTTCGATGTAATTTTCAGGATCAATATTGATATTATAAGCTTTTAACGTGTCTATTAAACCTGTTACACGGCTTTCGAGCCATTGAGTAACATCTCTATGAGTCACATCTTTGCCTGTTAATACACTAAAATCAACTCTAAAATCTCTGGCTACGGCGCGGTAAAACTTCATAACTATATTTTTTTCAATTTCTTGGCGCGTTTCTTCAACTAGTCCTGCCTCCTGCAAGACTTTTATATGATGGTATACCGTACCAGGATTAATCTTCTCTCCTGTCATCTCTATCAACATTTTTGTCAATTGTTGCACCGTATATTCTTGGACAATAAGAAGCTGCAGTATTTTCGATCTCCAACTAGAGAGGAGTGCTTTCAAAACTTCCACATTTCTCAACACCATAACTTGTTTCATTTAGAAACTACTCCTACGCACTTTTTTAGAACAGACTAATTGGTGACTCCTCTTCTGAAACCTGTTGCTTCTTTGGGATTCTGTAATTGTAGTAAAGCTTTGTGAAGGTGATTGACATCATCGGAAACAGCACAAAAAGGAAACAAACGAAGGCTATCACTGCTAGAATAGCTGGAGTGAATACAGGTATGAATCTATGTGTCAAAATAGCGTTTCTGGTCGTTAATGCCAAGGTTGGGCTAAGAAGTAAGTAGTATAGTATAGTAAAAAATCCAAGCACTCCCAAGACCATTTTTGGATCTTCTCGTAAGAAATTTAAGCTTGTTTTAATTGATTCAATAGCATTTGACTCATCAATGACAGCAGCAGGTATTGAGATAACAAATGGTGCTAGTAGGAAAAATATAATTATAAAAACGATAATAGCAAGACCTCTTAAAAGTTCAAAGTTTGTGCCTACACCCAAGAAGAGGCGCATCAGTGTCAATGGGACAACGATTAGGATTGCGATTACGAGACCAACTCCTATAAAACTTAAGCCGTGTTTTTTTACATAATAGAGCGTGTTTTCTGCCTTTGTATCTTCGAATTCGATTAGTTCTTTTCCAAGTCCACAGAAACTTCCCATAACGACGCTATTGAAGGTTATGCCGATTATTGCCATTATTGAAACTAATATTGGGTTTAAGAAGGCTGGCGAAGTTTCTCTCGTAATTCCAAGATAATTCGCAGTAGCCATCGTAGGAACTAATAAGATCGCCAAAGCAAAAAACAACAAAATCTCTGACAGAATGAAGCTTAACCATCCTTGTTTCCAAATTCTAAAGCCTTCTTTTAGCAACTCTGTTATTGAGGTCGTTGCCATATCATCAATAACCTCCATGAAGTCTTCTAGTAAGATTTGTTTACATTCGATTTTCAAAAAAAGTGTTTGCACGCTGGTACACTGTCTTAATCCTTTCTAATGCTGTCTTCTCACTAATCTTTTAATCTCCATTTTTTTTAATTATTTATAAATAATTCATACGTTTGAAATAAATCAAACGTACAATGAACATCAATATATAAAAATCTTTTCATGAAAAAAAGAAAACCAATCAAGCCTTTCGGTAAAAATAGTGCTGTAATTCTTCACGTTTTTTCATATTTCCGCAGAAAAGAGATCAGTTTTTCTCGCGCATTGATTAAATCATTGTCTTGATTTTGATGATACATTTCCATGAGGGATGAAATATCTTCACGTATGGAGGGTGCTATATTATTCAAGAGTTCAGGATTTTTTGGTGGTATCTCTTCCTTTATCTTGTTTTCGAGGTTGACGAACTCTGTTAAATACTTTACAGCATCAGGAAATTTTTCTTTTGGGATTACAATATTATACACTTGCAAACCAGTAATTATGCTTTCTACACGGCTCTTGACCCATTTGGTAACCTCTTCATCAGCCTTGTCAGTAATTATACTAAAATCAACCTTGAACTGCCTCGCTACCGCACGGTAAAACCGCATCATGATATTCTTTTCCATTTCTGTACGCGTTTCTTCAACGAGTCCAGCGTCCTGTAAACCTTTTACATGATAATATGCTGAGCCGGCAGATGTTTCTAACTTATTTGCCAATTGTTGAACTGCAAGTTCTTCGTTGATAAGAAGTTGTAAGATCTTCGATCGGATCGGTGATATAAGTGATTTCAGAACTTCCTTATCTCTTACAACCATAGTTTGTTGCATTTCAGGTTTCACCTAAGTCGCTTTTTTGTATTGGATCGTTTGCAAAATATCTTCGTTAAAGTAGCCTTATTGGCAGATCTTCTTCAGAAACCTCCTCCTTTTCTGGGAGTTTGTAATCATAGTAAAATTTTGTAAACGTGACGCACATTACCGGGAGAATCACAAAAATACAAACAAAGAATGCTATAACAGCAAATGTGCCAAGAACACCGGCTAATATCACAGCAAAGGGTGTTTGAACAAATCCGATTATTAAACCTATGATAGGAAGCGCAAGTAAAACAACGAAAATGACAATAAATGACGCTAGCAATACTGATATTGTCTTAGGATTCTTTCTGAAAGCGTGAAAACTGGTTTTTATTGATTCAATTGGCCCTATATCCTCTATAAGGCATGCTGGTATTGAGAGGGCGAAAGGAACGAAGAGGAAAAAGACAACAATAAACGATAAAATGCTAACTGCAATACCTGCCCACAGATTTAATGAGAGAGCAGGTAAGATGTTTATGAAGGCGAAGGTGATACCTACAACCATAAACGGCCCAATAACTACAGCTCCGATTATGATACCTATCGCAGCAAATCGTAAACCAAAACTTTTAATGTAGTGCAGAGTGTTTTCGGCTCGGGTATCTTCGATCTCGATGAGTTCTTTTCCTAGACCGCACATCGTTCCGATAACAATAAAATTAAATGCGATGCCAAAAACTGTTACCGTAAAAGCTGTTATCGCTACTGAAATCAAACTTTCTTCAAAATAAACTCCAATACCCGCAATACCCGCAATGCCAAAACTCACTGGGATCAATACGATTATAAAAACAAATGATAGCAAAATTACAGCAAGTATGAAGCTTAACCATCCTTTTCTCCAGATCTTGAATCCTTCTTTTATCCGTCTAATAACTGAGATCTTATTCATCTTATCTAAAACCTCCGATGATAACCATCCATACATCAAGCACGATAACAGATAAATGTGGATATTCCTTATTATATAAGGTTTTATTTCTTCCTTTGATTGTTAGGACTCTTGTAATGACACAACCTGTATAGTTTATCACTCCGCCGCAAGAAGATCCCTCAACGTGTTGGGGGGATGAAGTGCGTTACTTGTTTCACTTTCACGATACTCCCTAACCTTTAAGTACTGATTCGCATAGATCGTAAGTAGAATTGAGCTGAGGTAACACTCGCCGGTTCTCACATTAACTTCACATCGCGTTCAGGGCAGGAACTGCCCGTAGAGCCTGTTTGACATATCCCGTTGGGGAATGGATGATTCAGGAAGCCAGCCTACTTTTAGGTGGTAGTTCACGATCAAGAAATTTGTCATGTACGAGTTGGCTATGGTCAAAAGTGATCCTAAATTCAGACATCCTTTCTAAATTAGGCCATATAAGATGACCAATACACATAAACAGAGCAATAGCAAAGTCCAACAAACATTTTCGTTCATAAGACCTGACATGTTTATCTCCTCTTTTTTGTCGTTTTTTGTTTTTTATTGAATAAAGGAAAGAAAAGGATAGAAGAAGTGTACACAGACTATCCTGTATATCTCAATGACTCAGCTGGAGGTATCCGACTGGCTTTCCACGCGGGAAATATCGCACCGATGACTGCAATTGCGAGTGCCACTACAGTAGTTTGGACAATAGCGTCCCACGGCATTACAAACTGCATGGGACCTACGTCACCCATTGCCTGAACAAATGTATATCCTAAGATGTATCCATCGATAATCCCAAGCAAAAGTCCGATAAGAGCCAGGAATATCGACTCAGAAAGGATAAGCATTATCACGCCCTGTTTTTTTATGCCTATTGTTCGGAGTAAGCCAATTTCGCGCCGTCTCTCACTGACTATTTTGATCATAGTGGTTGCCAAAACTAGCAAGCCAACAACGATACTGGAATAGGTTATGATATTGAAGAATGTCCCTATTTGTTTGGCTTGTTCGTGAACATCCTGTTTGATGTCTTCTTTCAATACAAATTCTAGTTTGTATTCGTCGCCCCACCTTTCGTCGATCTGGTCTGCCACGACTTGCGGATCAACTGCTGTGCCGTTCATATAGCGTCGGTCTAATTTAATGAAGAAAGTATGAGCCGTTTTATCAACGCCAAATTCATAGAAACGATCAATGTCAATTAAGCAGAAGTAACCCGGTTGCGGATAGCCGAATAAATCTTCATGCATTATCCCAATAACTTTGAACTCCGTTGTGTTTCCATGTGCTGAGATTTGTATCGGTGTTTTTTGTCCCACTTTGACATTGAGTTCATAGGCAAGTCTATCACTTATGATACAAGCATTTTCGTGTGGATTCTTAAGTCGCTTAAATAACTTGAAAGTATCTGTGCCATTTGGTTCAATGATTTTAGACGGTAGAGTTTGTTCATTCACGACAACATAATTAGTGCTATTGATACCTATAAGAAGCGAATCGTAATCTTCGTCCCACAGTTCAAAACGTGCACCCGCTCCTTCCAAGACAGTGCAGGCTGGAATCATTCCTTCACTCGTATTTGCCCAGTGAATACCTTCAATATTTCTTGTAATATTTCCGCTGAGCGTAGGGGGTGCTCCAACATCAGTACCAACGATCAGGTTACCTTCTAAGCTTTGGTCAACGAAATCCAAAATTCCAATTGCGAGTGCTGTCATGATTGAAGCTATTGCAATCACAAGCGCTAAACAAATCGTAAAAATACCAAAGGTAAGAGTTGATCTGGTCCGCTTTCTTGCTATGTTCTTAGACGCCAAATTGCTAACATACTTTAACCCTGGAACACGTCCAACGATGAAATCGAACGCACCTCCTACACCTCTGAGGATGCCTGCAGTAAATATGATAGAGCCTATCATGAGAGCAAAAATCGAAATAATTGAACCACCGAAGAACACATCAAAAAGACCGACTGCTAGCAGTACCACACCCGCTGTAATCGTTAGATATCTTCGTTTGAGACCACCCACGATGAGTATTATTCCAATTGCTATCATTAGCAGGAATATACTCGAAAGAAAGGTAATCTCAACTCCCAGAACAAACTGTAAAACGAATATAAGACCCATACCAACACAGAGTAGTATGCTCCCACTAGCGATCCATCGAATTCTATGTTTCAGAGTGCGCTTCTCTCTTGTTCGGGATTCTGGTCGCAGCGCGTTGATGATGTTTAAATTAGTTATACTGAGGAGCGGATACAGGCCTCCAAGTAGTGTAAAGATGACGCCAAGAATAAACCCTTCTATGAGGTATCCTGAATTAATAGCAACGCCTTTCATCTCTTCAAAGGGCACATCGATAGGTATTTGTATGAGAGTTTTGAAGTACCATGATAGTCCATCTGATAGCCATATACCGGCGAATACACCAATTGCGGATCCCGCTATGCCGAATGCAAGAATTTCGTAAAGAAAGATCCTAAAGACGTGCCTTTTCTTAAATCCAGTGGATCGAAGGACCCCTATTTCATACTTACGCTCAGCTATAGTCATATTTGCGGTATTAAATATCAGAAATACCATCGCAAGTAATGTTGTTGCTCCAGCGAAAAAGATACCTAATTGAATAAATGAAATGACAGCTTGATTGGCTTCCAAAGTTGTTTGTTTTGGTGCAAAGACCTCAAGGTCCTCTCCAACTACATCCTTAATTCTTTGTTGCACTTCTTGCCATTCGTTTGCGTATGCTGGATCCATTTCCACTACGATCTGATCAACTTTTCCTTTACACTTGGGAAAGAACTTTTGTGCGCTATCTAATGTAATAAAGACGCACGAACCCCAACCCACTTGTTGGGCTTTACCGGTAACTTCCGCAAAAGAGGCGATCTCCCAGCGCTCCTTTTTAACTACGCCTTCTCCTCGATACTTGATCATCATGCTATCTCCAACGGTGGCATTAACGATTTCAAACTCCTCATCCTCCCCATCATCGACTTCTTCCTGCCAAGTAATGCCATCCATCAGCGATTCACTCACTATGGCGACCTTTCCAGTAAGGACTTCACTGGTATTGATGGGTTCGCTGATGTTGTAATCAAAGAGCTCTCCAAACTCGTTATCGTACTGCGGATCTATGCCAACAATAACTGCCGCAGTCGAGTTTCCATCAGCTTTTACATAGATCACACTGTATCGCTGTATCCGAGGGGCTGCTGCTTTCACTCCCTCTACCTGTAAGATGTCCTCTAGAAGATCTTCATCAAAAGGCTCACCATCAATTCGACTGACTTCGAAGTCTACGCTGCCTCCCAGCAGTTCAACCACATTATAAACAATTTGATACGTGTTGTCACTGGCTATGTTAAATGCGACATATAAACTGACAGAGGCCATCACTCCTACCACAGTAAGAAAGGTACGAGTCTTCCTTCGTCCTAGGTTGCGAATTGCCATCTTAACTAACCGCTTATCTTTCCAAAGAAGAAAAATGATGATACCAATAATCACAGGAATGATTATAACAACCAAATTGGCTCCTACGATTCCTAGTTGCATAAAATACCCCCTACATCTAGTACACTCATCTAGAATCACTGATATATCCGGTGAAACCTTTGTAGGCTCTAAGTTCTTCATTGGTAATGGATAGTATTTCATGCACTGTCGGCTTATCTGTTGCAATTTGCCCATCAATTATTCGAATGAGTCTATCACAATGTTCTGCAATGATGGGATCATGGGTGATAACAATGAATGTCACGCCCATATTTTTGTTCAAGTCATGCATCAATTCCAAAATCTCATCACCGGTGCGTGTATCGACATCACCTGTAGGTTCATCCGCTAAAACAATTGATGGTTTGTTCGCAAGTGCGCGTGCAATTGACACCCGTTGTCGTTGTCCACCGCTGAGTTCATCTGGTCGATGATGCCTCCGATCGACAAGACCAACCATTTCTAAAAGTTCTTTAGCCCGTTTCTTTCCTTCTTTTTCAGAAATCCCATTTACCATCATTGGTAATTCCACATTTTCAAACGCAGTCAGTACGGGAACAAGATTATAAAATTGAAAGATGAACCCAATCTCCTGCGCTCTCAGTTCAGTTAAGGTTCCATCCGACATTTGTGAAATGTCCTGCCCATTAATGTAGACTTTTCCTGATGTAGGATTATCTAAACCTCCTATCATGTTTAGTAACGTTGATTTCCCACTTCCTGATGGTCCCATAATGACGATGAATTCTCCCTTTTTCACTTCAAGGTTGATATCTCTCAAAGCGGGAACTGTTATTTCTCCTAAATAATAATCTTTGTTCAAATTGACTGTCTCCACTACTATATCATGCCTTTCAGCCAATCTTATGCCTCCATACATTAATTTCGTTATTTCAGAAAAAAAAATGAAAAAAAATGGGGAAGAGTTGTATGTCAAATTCATTGAACAGCTAAAATGCTCCAAATAATCCTGCTACTGAGAAACCGTAAGCAATGTACATCAACGTGGCTAGAATCCCGAAGAGGACTAAGGCAAAAGTATTGGACATTATAGAAACACCAGTAGTTATTCCAGTTATTTCACGCATTGCCAGCACATTGTTGATTGCTAGTAAAATGAAAATAACTAGACCACCAACCAGAAAGATTACCGCTGCCGCGATACCGGCACTAGCTACTGCTGTGTACATTGTAACCACAAAGACAAAGGGTGCTAAGAATAATGGTACAAATGTAAGCCCACAAATTCTCAAGACTTGTTTTATTTGAAGTTCTTTGATTCCTGCGAATCTGCCAATGACGAATAATGCTGCAACCCAACATAGAAATGTGCCAAGAAAGAAGACAATTGAAGCTGAAATAGCAATTCCAATTCCAACAGCCCATTGCGCTGGGGTGGGGCTTACTGGTTGCCAAGTAGCACCGTACATGAGCCAAAGTGGAATTGCAGCAATTCCTACAATGAAAAGAAATGCGATCTCGATTAGAAAAGGCATTAATGCTGACGGAATAGTTGCTTCTGGGTCATCCTTGACTTCATTGTATACACTTTTGTCAAAAGTTAATGCTCGATATGCTCGCTGATACAAAACTTTAGATTTCTCTGCTACTGTCTGAAGTACTGCTTTAGTTTTTTCTGTTGTTGTCATTTCGCTCATCTTTCAACCTCCATAATTTTTGTGATTGTGATACATATTAATACCATAATACGTTTTAGATAATTAAAACGTACAAAAAAATATATGGCGTACTAATATTTAAAATTAACTGTTTTCGGGAAAATCAAAACTTGGATTGTTTAATACGTGCGCGTTTTTATAATTGAAGCTTGTATTAAGAATAAAAGATAAAAATTAGAAAAGAGCGTTGGACTTACAGAAATATCCAGTTAAACAAAAAGAGCGTTTTTTATAACTTAGGGTTTGTTTTCTTAGCTTTTTCATGGCAGTACTTCAGCATTGCTTCTTATTTAATCTCAAGTTGGAATTCATTAAATGAAGTAAAAAATTAGAAAATTTTTTTAGAATATGATCGTGTGTTTTGTTTCTTAACTATAAATGCTCTTTTCCGCTTCCTTTGGCTTTGTGTTTGTAGCCTTGCGACATCCACCACAAGGGCTTGCACTAGCATCCATGGTAGAAGCGATGTCCTTTTGCATCCATTTATAGACTGAAATAATCCTTTTAAAAACTTCTTGGCGTTCACATTTGTTTTCAACAAAGTCGTTAATGATGTTTTGAAGTTCTTTCAACTGTTTTACCAAGTCCTCATCAGTAGATTCTTCCATTATAGTACACCTCTTATCATCTAGCATAGTTCCTCAATGAATTATAACTATTTGTTTTGTGACAAAATTCAATATCAGTACAAAGGTTGATCCATTAAGTGGAGATGGGGTCAAAAAAAGCCTGTAATTTTGTTCTGCACGAGAGCATTTCTTAGAGTAACGAGACCACTATTAGTTGTTCATCTGTGCTTGGATATATTTTGTTATTCCCTCGTCGCCTAATTCTTCGATTTGTTTAGTTGCATATTTTGCAACTTCTTTCCATTGTTTTGAAGGTTTCACAGCGCCATGAATACGAAAGTGAGTTAGGTTAGCAATGGTGACTTCTTCATCCTCAGCAAGTTTCATCAAGTACGGCAACGGTATTCCAACGATTACGTTCTTGCGATGTTTTAATGCATATATCGCTTTCTCATCGTCGATCCACGGCACTAGTTCTATTGTTGGGCGAAGTGCTGCCAAAGTATGTGTATACATTTCAGTAATTTCACGACTTTCAGAACAAATAAATAGGGGTTTACCTGAGGCAATAACTTCTAGTAATATCTCGAATTTATTTTTCATTTGTTTAATGACCTTAGATAAATTCCGTGTTTTCTTAATCTCTTTATTTGGATCAGAAATAAACTGTAAAATCTCATCTGCAGTTTCAGTATAGGACTCAAACAGAATGTTTTCTGCGCTATCTTTGATATTTTCATAATAACTCTTGAAATCTAAAGTTAAGCGCTTGAGGGTGGTTTCCATGACAAATACATCATCATCTTTGTCAATAACACCTGCAGTTATCAGATTTTCCCCTGTATTAACGAGAATTATACGATAATCACCGAAATCAAGCCTTTGAAGTGAGGTCGTTCCAATTTGCTCTCCAAAATTTGAAATTGCACTTAAGAAGCCCGTCACAATTGCTTCATCCGTCTCAAGGCTTCCATATTTTCTTGTGAAAAGGCAGACCCCATCCTCTTTAAAAATGTAGGTGTTGTGCAACAAAAGTATCCCTTCTACAACTATTCTTAAAATAAAAAACCGAAAAGATTCCATATAAGTGTTCTAGTAAATTTATTCGCGTATATAGAAAAAATATACAGTATTTATTTCATCGTTAATTACATTTCATTGAACGAACAAAGATATCATATAGAAAAGAAATCTGTAATTTTCTTCTGGACCAGTACATCCTTCAAAAGTTTACTATTATTGATCCAAACATCGAGATCAATATGTAAACGTGCTCTGACATGATCTAATGCCTCTTTTAGTGTTTCGAATTTTAAAGGTTTTTGTTTCAACGCGTTTCGAACGTTTTCCCTGACGTTCCATACACCTACGGGCATAATGTAGCCAGGTCGAATTTCTCTTAGTATAATAACACTAGCTTGCCGTCTTTCCTTCTCAAGAAGTTCATTAACTGCCAGTCTAGCTGCGTAGTAACATCCACCGATTTTTGCATAAGTGGTACGCCCATGATAGCCCTCCCAGTCACTAAACATATGGATATTCTGATTCTGATCTGCAGGATTCCAAATTGTGCCTGGGTACCACGCTTCCATGGTCTC
>JAEORY010000078.1 GCA_016840645.1 Candidatus Borrarchaeota archaeon
TACATTTTTTAACTTGGTGCTACTTTTTGCGGAGTTTATAAACAAGGATGGAGTACAAAGAGTGAGCAATTAGGTTGTACATTTTTAACTAGTTATTGTAAGTTGTGCGGAGCACTTGTGCCATGTTAACAAAGAACGAACGGATCAAAGCTACCTTGAAGGACACTAAGGAGCGGCGTACACATATGATGTGCCGGGTATATACCGTCAAGTTTGACCGCTCGCACTTAAACCAAGACTCGTTAACTCGCTTACAGCGCTTATTTTTGGAAGCTAAATGGCTGTACAATTATTGTGTTGGCCATCCTCACGTGTTTGCTATCGATGATAAAATCACAGCCGTCCCGGTGAAGGTGAAAGATCACTTTGAGCGGCGCCAATTGAGGCAGTTATCGTCACACATGCGTCAGAGCATCATCACACGCACCCAGCAGAATATCCGTAGCTTAGCGCGTGCGAAAGCCAAGGGTCATAAGGTTGGACGCTTGAGATTTAAGTCCTACGTGAATTCCATCCCGCTCAAGCAATACGGTAATACCTACAGGACCATCAACAGCAACTACGTGAGGATTCAAAGGATACCGCACAAACTGCGTGTCAACGGCCTGGAACAACTGCCGTCCAATTGTGAATGTGCCAATGCCACCTTACTGCATCAGCATGGCGAGTATTACGTGGTCATAACTACCTATACGCCGCGAGAACACACGAAGGCGGTGTTAGCGCCACCTAAATCAATTGGCATTGATTTTGGGGTAAAACATCAGTTAACGCTTTCGAATGGGGTGCTTATACGATACAAGGTACCAGTTACGCGTCGTATAAAGCAGTTGTGCAAAAAGTTAAGTCGCAAACAATATCGCAGTAAGAATTGGTGGAAAACGCTCTATAAGTTGCTCAAAGCCTACGCCAAAACCACCAATATTAAACGCGACATCCGCAATAAACTAGTTCATTTCCTCTACACCAATTTTCAAATGATATGTTATCAAACTGAGAATTTAGGCGCCTGGCAACGCCTGTGGGGTAGCAGAATGCTGTCAACCAGCCTGGGTGGAATAATTCGCATGCTTGAAACCAAGGTGCATACACCGGTGGAAATTGACCGTTTCTTCCCCTCCACCAAAACCTGTTCGCGTTGCGGTCACCAGCGCCCCATGAGTTTAGCCGAACGCACCTATGTGTGTCATCATTGCGGTCTGGTGATAGATCGTGATTATAACAGCAGTTGCGTGCTAGAACACGAAGGACATAGAATACTAGGTAGGGGACCTACCGAAGTCACGCCTGCGGAGACTAATACCTCTACGTTAGCGTTGGAGTATCTGAATCAGATAGCCTACGTTGAGGCAAGTATGGTCGCAGAAACAGGAAGCCTCACTGCTTTAGCGTGAGGTAGTTCACTCACTAAAATTCAAAAATGAGGAAATTATTATAAACCGAAAATTCGAATACAATCAATTTGTTGCCAGAATAATAAAGTCTGTTAAGATGTTCTACTTACAATAACTATAGGGAATGAAGATGATTGATGTAACTGTCAAATTTTATGGCATATTGAGAACGAACGTCGTGAAGGAAGCAAGCAGACAATTCACATTGGATCCTTGTACTGTGGAGGATTTAATCAACGAACTCATCCAACATTATGGCGAAGAGTTGAAAGCGAAACTTGTTGATCCTGAAACAAATCAACTCACTAACCGTCTAATACTGTTCGTCAATGGAACAAATGTAAAGACTCTGCAAGGACCAAAAACAGTATTAAAAGAAGGAGACCTCGTTGCAATCTTTCCGCCGTCCGGAGGCGGCAAAATTGATTATTCTTGATGCCTTCTTATCTTTTTTTTTGGTTTGCAAAAAAATTAGTTAAGAACAGTCGCCTAGTTGAAATAAAAAAAAAGAATTTATATGCGGATTAAGGTCGCAAGCCAAAAAGAATGCTAACCCGAAGTACCCCACAAGTAATATCTGCCTATATTGAAATTAAATTCTTCGTTTAGGGCTTTCGCATCTGGAGTGTCGGGGAGCTCTTCGTTGTTCTCAGAGAGTTCAAATGTTTCAGTTATAAGATCGGAAGTTAATGATGTTGGCCAAAAACCACCATGATGGTTCATATCTCGCCATCCATGGATTTTAACTCGAACAAACACCTGTCCTTTAGAACTTGGTCGAGTACCTTGGATGACGGCATCAAAATCATCTCCTTCATGTTTCAGTATTTCTTTTTTTGTGAGAGTTACACCTATCCGCTCAAGACACAAGATGGTGTTGTTCCAAACCTGGATTGGAACTTTTGTACTCCTAAAACGTCGCTCAATTATCATAATATCACCTTATCAATTATGTGTAAAGTCCTAAATAAATTGCAGTAATTTGTGACCTCAGTGTAAGGCTCTCTTAAATATTTTTTATATATATGGCTTCTAACAGTTGTTTTTTTCTTATCTGAGATACACTCTTAAGAACTAGTTGTAAATCTCATAAGAAAACAACAAACCAAAGCAGAAATAAAATAAAAAAAGGGAAGAAAAAGTTTTTTTTCTTGATTAAACATCTTTTCTTGGTTTATGGTGGTTTACCGTCCGAATTCCAGCCACGTGTCTTATAGTATTGCTCCAGTAAGTCCATTCCTTCCTTCGCCGTGTTTCCTGCTGATGGTCCCGCTGGTATTGGATCTTCAAGTATCCTAGTTGGTAAGGTGTCGTCCTTCTTGCTAAACCCTTCTCGAAGGTTGAACTTTTTCTCAAGTTCCCAAATGCGAGCACCCATTGCATCCAAACTTTCAGCAGTGTAGTCCCAGCCAGTTATTGGGTTCAATAGGTTTGCAAATTCCTGCATCCACATGGAGAAAGTCACAAACTGACAAACCAGACTAGAGTCCATCGTTGCAACGCCGTTTTGGAAGGCAATTAACATATCAACTGATTTCTGGTCCGGAGCGAATCGATTTAATGCCTCAGGTGCACCTAAGATTTCAGGATTGATCATGTAGGCACGTAAGTGACATGCACCCCTATTGGATGTCGCATATGCTAGTGCGTGTGCTTTGGCACCTCTTCCGTCATACGCAGGCATACTCTGGCCTTTGACTGTCATTGCATACTTGTCAGCACCTTTGCCCCATTTCTTTGCGGCCATCTCTTCACCATCGGCTAATATTGCACCGATTCCTTCGACTTTACCTATCATTTCTGCAATCTTCACTATTGCCTCATTATTTCCGAATTTGAGGTCAATTCCGCCTGTGTCGTCTTTTGTTATAATTCCTTTTTCATAGCATTCCATAGCGAATGCGCACGCTGTACCCGCCTGAATTGCATCAAGTCCATACTCGTTGCAAATATGATGTGCTGTCAAAACGTAGTCAATATCGTCGCAACCGCAGTCCGCGCCCCAAGACCAAGTGGTCTCGTACTCGAAGCCCTCGCACTCGGTTCCGGCATAAGGACCTTTTTCTATCTTGCTCCATCGTCCACACATGATTCTGCAGCCTTTGCAACCGACATTCTTGATTAAGCGGTTTTCCTTTAGATATTCACCAGAAGTAATCTCTGCACCTGGAAATACATCCATCTGGAAGTTATGTGTCGGGTAGATTCCAGCACCGTTGATGATGTTAACCAGCAGGGCTGTACCAAGTGTATAAAGTCCTCCGCCAATCTTTGTTACGTCACCTGTTTGCATTATTTCGTCTTCGTTCTTTTTAACGGCAGCCTTGTATGCAGCCTCATCATCCATGGGGATCTTTTGTTTACCCATTGCCACCACAGCCTTTAGGTTCTTTGAACCCATAACGGCTCCGTGTCCACCTCTTCCAGCGGCACGGTAGAACCTGTTCATTATAGCTGCAAGTCTTTTCATTTTCTCGCCTGGAGGTCCGATACTTGCCACACCAATTGGATTGCGTACTAATTTTTCCATGTCCTTTCCTGCTGAAGATGGATCTAAGTCCGCAAGAATTGCTTTTTCCGTTTCAAGAGCACTCTTGCCCCAGTATTTCGAGGCATCTTTAAGTTCAATGTTTCCTTCATTTAACAAAATCATTGTTGGTTTGGCGGCTTTTCCTGTAATGATAAGCCAATCGAATCCTGCATTTTTCATTGCGTGAGCGAAGTCTCCACCACTATGACTGTCAGAAACAGTTCCTGTGAGGGGGCTCTTAGTAACTGTACAGTATCGTCCAGAACTTGGAGCGCCTGTTCCCGTCAACGGTCCTGTCGCGAATACAATTATATTGTCAGGTGAGAGTGGATCTGTTTTTGGCTTCAATTTATCATAGAGTATCTTTACTCCGATTCCTCTTCCGCCAAGCCATTTCTTTGCCATGTCGTAATCGATGTCTTTGATTTCTATTTTCCCTGTGGATAAATTAATCCACGCTTCTTTTCCCATATATCCTCTTGCCATTTTTTATATTTCCTCCTAACTCAAAACGTTTAGAGATACAAGTTGTATCTAAAAAGGAGTATGAAACGCTATATATATGCAAGTTATATATAAGATTTTAAGCATCGAAGAGCATATGCATGGCTATACATAACGATTTATGAGGAAAAGATTTACCAATTATCACATTTGAAATAATTAAAAGCCGGAAATTGATTAAAATCTTTTTAACAGAAAGATATGGACTTTATATAATTTTAAATGAAACATTTCGAAATTCACAAAAAAAAGCGCGCGCTGCGCTAAACCTATTTTTGAGCTGAATGGTATAGATGAAGTCTGTAAAAAAGTAATAGGCTGATTATTGTCGGAATTTTAAGTATTGCTTCGCGAGACGGTAGTATTCCATCGCATTCCACTTAATTAATTCAAGTTGTTCTTCATTCACTATTCTTAGTGGTTTTGCAGGAATACCGAAACAGATGCTGTTTGGCGGAATAATTGAGTTCTGTGTAACTACCGCACCTGCGCCAATAATGGAATTAGAGCCGACTTTTGCATTATTCATAATTGTCGCGTTCATGCTTACAATCACATTATCTTCTATTGTAGCCCCATGCACAACCGCGCCATGTGCGATTGAGACATACTCACCAATGATGCAGGGAATCCCTGTATCCCTTTCACGAGTCCATCCAGGGTGAATCACTGCACAATCTTGGATATTGGAAAAGCGACCTATCTCTATGCGGCCTACATCCCCCCTCACAACTGCACAATTCCACACAGAAGCGTTTTCAACTAGTTCCACGTCCCCAATGACGTTAGCTGATGGGGAAATAAACACTGATTCATGTATTTGTGGTGTTTTTTTCAGGTTTCTTGCGACTATTTCTTCCAGATTTGACATATTCTTCACTCCTTGTCTTCTTGATGCTTCATCGGAAGTTCTGTGCCGAATTTTTCACTGGCTGCTTTCAAAGCAATGTCTGATATGTTTTTTATGGGTTCTCCTATTTCATCAGCAATTTCTTTCAAGTCCTCGAATTCAGGTTTTAGTGTGAGAATATTATCTTCTGAATCCTTTCCAATCTTGATTCCTACATGAAACTCCTTTCCATCAACCGTAATAGCTATTCTCTCGACACTGCGATTAAGGATCAACCGCTTGATGCCAGGGATGGTTCGGATTCCAAGTGTACCCGTTTCTTCGAATAAAATGGACGCTAACTTGACGCTATCCTTTGGTTTCGAAATAACAGAGATTAAATAACCCGGACGATTCTTTTTCGTGACAGTATTCAAATAACTAACATCTAATGCCCCATACTGTAGTAGTTTATTCATGGTGTATCCTAACACTTCTCCTGTGACGTCGTCGACGTTAGTTTCCAGAATAATGATCTCATCCTCATAAAATTTTTGTGTAACCGAATTTCCAACAATTACACGAGTTACATTGGGGATCCCATGAAATTCGTATTTTCCTGCGCCATACCCTTCTGTTTTAATGGTCATGGCAGGATAAACAGTAACGAATTCTGTAACAAGATTAGCCAGAATAGAAATGCCAGTGGGTGTTACCAACTCTTTTTCGACCGGACCCCCCTTGAAGGGGATATCATAGTCGCGCAGGATCCGTGTCGTAGCAGGAGGAGGCACAGGATACGTCCCATGATCAATTTTGATGATCCCTCCACCAATAGAAGGAGGTGTGCCATAAATCTTTGAATTAAAAACGCCTAAAGAATCAAGCGCAATTGCAATCCCCGCAACGTCAATAATGGTGTCCGCTGAACCTGCTTCATGGAGATGAACATGATCAAAGGGTTCATTATGAACCGCAGCCTCTGTCCGAATCAGTGTTTTTAGTGCATTGATAGCAAAATTAGAGGCTTCTTTGGGAGAATGCAGATCAACTTCTGGGAGAATGCGGTTTAAAGCATCCATGAGTGTTTTCCCTTCCCGATGATGAATATGTTCGTGAATATTAATTCCGATCCTAGTTGCTTGAATACCACTTCGATTTACTTCTTCAAAATCTATGTTAATTTCTTTACAATCAGCAAGAAATTCGGGGATGATCTCAGCTAATTTATTAATTTTGATTTTCACCTTATTGCCCCCCGCATCGACTAACGCGCCGAGCAACATATCCCCAGAAATGCCAGCTATGCTAGAGTCAATTAGAGTAATTTTTTGACCGGATGAGTGAATCAAACAAGTACCTCCTGCTTCTTCCTCTTTCGATTATCATAAAAACGAAAACTATTTTTTTTAAATTAATAATCAATTTTTAAGATTTCTATATAAAATCTATAGATCATCTATAGATCCTTAGTTTTATAAATTCAGTAAGAAACTAAAGATTAGGTGTTGGTAAAGATTAAAAGAGATTTAAGATTAAAAGAGATTTTAGAGAAATTAGCTTGCAAGGAACTTAGCATCGAGGAGGCAGAGAAGTTACTTAAGGGCGATCTTATTTCAACAGCGATTGAAGAAATAGATGATATTGCGAAACTAGATCTGTATCGTCAAGCAAGAACTGGCATTCCTGAAGTGATTTTAGCTGAAGGGAAACTCCCCGAAGATGCGGCACTTCTCGCAGTTAGAATGGCAAGTAAGAGTGGTTACACTTTGGTTTCTCGGATTTCTACAGAAGTTGTAGAAAAGACTAAAGCAATACTACCCGAGATGCTTGAACTTGAGATTAATGAACGTGCTCGCATGATGATTTTGAAGAAAAAGGGCTACACTCACGTAAAATATCCCGGTAAGATTGGCATTTTTGCTGCGGGGACGTCTGACATCCCAGTAGCCGAGGAATCTCGCATCATAGCAGAGGCAATGGGTGTTTCCACATACACAGCATACGATGTGGGCATAGCCGGACTACACAGGCTATTTCCACACCTAAAAACAATGCTTGAAGAAGATGTCGATGCACTTGTCGTTGTGGCGGGCATGGAAGGAGCCCTACCCTCAGTTGTTGCTGGGCTTGTAGATATTCCTGTAGTAGGAGTGCCAAGTCCTGTAGGTTATGGTTTAGGAGGTAAAGGATTCGCTGCCCTTAATTCAATGTTACAATCCTGTGCACCTGGAGTGATGGTAGTAAATATTGACAATGGACTCGGGGCAGGTACAGCAGCAGCACTAATTGCACTAAAAGTAGCGAAAGCGCGCGAGAAGGTTAATCAAAGGATCTAAAACTATATTTGAAGACAAATAATTACTATAGAAATCCTTAAGGCTATTTAATAAAATTAGTTAAATTTATTTCAACCGCTGAAATAACAGTGGTTACCTTTACAGTATTAGTTAGTTTTTCGTCTATAATAAGCCCCCAGATGACTTGAACATTTTCATCAAGTTCATTTACGACATATTGAGCGATTTCTTGCGCTTCCTTAAGTGTAAGATCGGGACTACCGGTAATATTGACAATAGAACCTTTAGCATGAGAAAGATCAACATCGATAAAAGGAAATTCCATAGCAGTTTGTACGGCTTCTGTTACGCGTTTTTCTCGGTTTTCTTCCTCTGATACACCTCTCCAGATTATTGAAATACCTGTCGGTTTTTTGCTTAATGAAAATAGTGTTCTTAAATCAGCTAAGTCTACATTTATTCGTCCTGGAGTTGCAACCAATTCAACGATAGCTAAAACGCCGTTAATAGCTAAATCGTCTGCTAGTCGAAAAGCATTCTCTAAAGATGAGTTTGGAGCGATTTTCAAGAGTTTCTCATTCGGGATTACGATAATCGCGTCAGTAACCGTCATTATCTCCTCTAAAGCAGCTAAAGCGAAATCCATACGCTTTTTTCCTTCTACATCGAACGGAAGAGTTGAAATACAGATGGTCAAAATACCCTTATTTTTAGCAATTTGTGAAATTATTGGAGCAGCACCTGTGCCTGTTCCTCCTCCTAATCCTACAATCAAAAAAGCGATATCTGCTTGAATATGATTTCTAATTTCGGTGATACTTTCTTTTGCAGCCGCTTTTCCAATTTTTGGATCCTTTCCAGCACCTAATCCTTTGCAAATTTGCTTACCAATTGCAAGTTTTGTATCACAAGTTGTACTGTGGAGATTTTGGACATTGGTATCTATCCCTAGTGTTTGAACACCATTTAAAAGATCGTTTTCACTTAACCGCGTTACTATATGATTTCCAGCGCCACCCACTCCAACAATTAAGATACTAGGTGTAAGATCTGTCATATCTTTCTATCCTTAACAGAATCTTGATTTTTTATACACATTTGACAATAATATTAAAAACAGTAATGTGATATCAACAAAAGTAACATTACCGTATTTAGATAGAAACTATCTATACGCATCAAGCATGATAACAGTTGCTTTCGCAACCTTTTTAATCAAATGTAATTACAAAAATACAGTCTTTTTAAGGACTGGTTCATTAAAAAAAATAGTAAACAAAGATCCATGCTTATCGATTGGTGAAAGACTTAAACATGAGAGAGGATTTTAATGGTAGAATTCAAGAAGATACGCTCGGACTTTCTGAGAATGGCACGCCTTGCAAAAAAGCCTTCAAGAAAAGAAGTTTGGCTTAGCATTAGAATTAGTATACTGGGCATGGTTTTTATAGGACTTATAGCGTTTATAATTAAACTTATCTTCACTTTGGTAGTTGGTTTTACACCTCCGACAGCCTAAGGAGGCATTTTTTATGGAGACTCAAGAAAAACCTGAGGTAACCAAAAAACGTACGGATACCTCAATTTATACAATACGAACAACAATAGGTCAAGAAAAATCAGTAGCAGAGCTAATTGCTAATCGAGTTAAAATACACGATCTAGTTATAAAATCTATTTTGGTGCCTGAAACTCTACGAGGATACATCTTCATCGAAACGGCAAAAAGGGCTGCCATTGATGAAGCTATTTCTGGAATTTCACACGTTAGAGGATCAGTAGGAAAAACCAATATTAATGAACTCTCGCATTTTCTAATTCCAAAGCCTCCAACCGAAGGGCTTGAAGCCGGTGATATTGTAGAAATAACTGGAGGGCCATTTAAAGGAACTAGAGCAAAAGTGACGAGAGTAGACACAACAAAAGAAGAAGTTACAGTTGAGTTACTTGACTCACCTGCCCCAATACCCATCCGAGTTCATGGAGATTATGTACGAAAAGTTGGTGATCGGATAGAAGCAGATGAGTTTTCAATCCGTTGATAATAGTTCGCTATAAAATACTATTCTTGAAAAATAAGCCCCAGATCAAATATTGGTTTTATTTCAATAACTTTTTCAGGGCACGTTTCTTCACAATCCCCACAGGTAATGCATTTTTCAATTGCAACACATAATCTACCAAATCCTCTAAGCGGCGCTGGAAGTGATATTGCTTCTAAAGGTTTTTTAACTGCTAATTGTTTGATAAAATTTATTAGAAGGCGTCTATTTTCTGATTTTATTTCCCCGCTGTCTTCAAAAAGACTGGGCAAGTCAAATTTATTTTCAATAAGCGGGGCATCAAGTTGACAGACTTCTTCACATTTATGGCATCCTATGCAAATGCTCTGTAGCGCGGTTACCTTTCCAAATCCACGGAGACCTTCTGGAACAACTATCACTTTTTCAGGCTTTTTTATTGCGATTTTTCTTATTAAATCGACTAATTTTTCTCTTTTAGATTGAGTTTCCTCAGTCTCTGATTCATTGGTTGTATCAGACATCAGTTTCACCGCCTATTATTATTTGCTTTACATAAGACGACACAATAAAGCCCCATTGCTTGAGCTTGGGGATGAATGGTGTTAATGTATTACATTTTTTAACTTTGTGCTACTTTTTGCTGAGTTTATAAACAAGGACGGAGTACAAAGAGTGAGAAGCTGTGTTGTACATTAATAACGAGCTATTATAAGTTGTGTGGAGCACTTGTACCATGGTAACAAAGAACGAACGGATCAAAGTTACCTTGAAGGACACTAAGGCGCGGCGTAAACACATGCTGTGCCGGGTGTATACCGTCAAACTAGACCGCTCGCACTTAAACAAAGACTCGTTAACTCGCTTAAAACGCTTATTTTTGGAAGCTAAATGGCTGTACAATTATTGTGTGGCCCATCCTTATGTGTTTGCTATCGATGATACAATAACAGCCGTGTCAGTAAAGGTTAAAGACCAGTTTGAGATGCGACAATTAAGGCAGTTATCGTCACACATGCGTCAAAGCATCATAATAAGCACCCAACAGAATATCCATGGCTTAGCGCGTCTGAAAGCCAAGGGTCACAAGATTGGACGGTTGAAGTTCAAGTCGTATGTGAATTCTATCCCGCTCAAGCAATACGGCAATACCTACAAGATTATCAACAGGAAGTACTTGCACATTCAAATGATACCGCAAAAACTGCGTGTCAACGGCCTGGAACAACTGCTGCCTAATTGTGGGAAAACAAACATCCTCTTAGAAGTCGAGCATCTCGTCCCGACAAGCCGAGGTGGAACTGACCGGGTGTCGAATTTGACGATCGCATGTAGGAAATGCAACCTTAAGAAAGGAGATCAGACCGCCGAGGAGTTTGGTTACCCAAACATCCAGCACCAGGCAAAGCAACCACTTAAAGCAGCGGCATGTCTGAATAACATTCGTTGGAAGTTAGTGGAACAGTTAGGGGCAGAACATACCTACGGATACGTCACTAAATACCAGCGGAACAAGTTAGGGCTGGAAAAGTCACATGTGAATGACGCGTTTGTCATTGCCGGCGGCACAACACCAAGAACGCTGCAAACCGTATGAGGTGATGCACGTCAGGCGCAATAATCGTTCGCTACAGACGAATAGAAAGGGATTCAAGCCGTCAATTAGGAGACAGAGGTACCAGTTGCAACCCCACGATGTGGTAAGCTATAATGGAAAACCATGCAAAGTCAAAGGGGTCTTCAATTATGGAACATGGGTACGATTATGTGATTCATATGGAACGGTCGTCAACACCAATATTACACACGTGAAATTGTTGAAATATGGAAAAGGATTGGTATTTACTTTCAAAAACCAGTAAAATACCGCAATTCATCTCCAGCCTGGCGGATGGAGTCTTCTTGCGGAGATTAGATAAAGTTATATTAGTGAAAATGCCAGTTTCAACAAATTAGTAAACCTCACTATTATATATATCTATACAGAAAGAGGTAAGAAGCAAAGATGGCATTATAGGAGGAGATTTTATGCCAGTTAGAGTAGCTGTAAATGGTTTTGGCCGAATTGGGAGATGCATGTTTAGAGCGGGACTAGGAAATAAGGATATAGAATTTGTCGCGTTTAACGATCTGTGGGATGTAGGAACGATGGCACACTTACTCAATTATGACACAGTGCATGGAAAACTTCCCGTAGACGTTGAAGCTAAGAAGGATGTGATCATTATAGGTGGTAAGGAAATACCGTTTTTTGCAGAGAAGGATCCTGCAAAACTACCTTGGGGAGATCTTAATGTAGACGTAGCCG